>NZ_WEKT01000025.1:0-63725 GCF_009874545.1 Vibrio eleionomae
TTATGTCGCTGCCGCTCGACTTGCATGTGTTAGGCCTGCCGCCAGCGTTCAATCTGAGCCATGATCAAACTCTTCAATTAAAAGTTTTTTGTGGCTCAATGAATACTGAATACATTACTAAGTAATGTTGAATTGACTGTGCCAAGACCTCTAATGTTTCCAAAAGACATCTTGATTGGTCACTCAGTTCATTGAAACCAATTCGAAACCGAAGTTTCTTATTTGATTATCATCAACGAGTGCCCACACAGATTGATAGGTTTAAATTGTTAAAGAGCTTTCTTTGCAGAACTTTGTTCTTCAAAGTGGAGGTGCATTCTAGCGATATCGTTGTCAGTGTCAAACACTTTTTTCAACTTTCTCATTCGAGCGTCTTATCCTCTTACTGAACCGCTGAAGCCTTATGGCGTCTGCCGTGTCAGTGGTTGCGCAGTATAGACCTCGCGGATTATTAAGCAAGAACTTTTTAGAAAAAAATGCAAAAATCGGTTCGTTAGGATAGTAATTGTGCAAATAGATGAAAAAGAGGGCGATTTCGCCCTCTTTCAGAATATTTTACTGTATAACTTTTAGATGAACGCGTATGCGTCGGCAAACATCCTTTCTGCAAGCGCTTGTTTATTTGCCACAAACTGTTCACGTGCAGCTCCAGCCATTTCAAAGCGCCCAGCTAAATAAATGTCGTATTCAGACAAGGATGCAAAATCTTCATTTATTGCCTGAAGCACATTACCCACTTTACCTTGCCAGTTCTCTTCTTGTTGCTCAACAACTGGAACAAAGTGAACATGTTCATTTTGTTCTGCAAGAGCAACTAGCTCTTCTTTAGCATAAAGTTGAGTCGCATCTTTCGCTCCCCAATATAGATAAACAGGTTTATTCACTTTATTAGCTACGCAATCATCTAAGATTGAACGTACGTAACTAAATCCTGTACCACCAGCTATAAGTAATAGAGGGCGTTCACTATCTTTGACCCAAGCATCACCATGGGGAACATCTATTTCAATCGCCTTGTCTGTTGTAAGAGAGTCGCGTATCAACTCGACAACTTCACCTGCGTATGCGTTCTGCTCTGCCGCACCGATATGAAGTTCTAATTCGCCATTTTCGCGAGTTGGCGAGTTAGCAATAGAAAAAGGGCGTTTATCTTTTAGGCCCATAACAACCATAAGGTATTGGCCAGCTTTAAATTCGATCTTCTCTTCTGGTTGCAACAATATTTTATAGGTATTGCTTGCTAGCGGAGCAATCGACTTAACTTTACATTTCACAATCATGTGTTTCCTCTAACTTACTCTTCAAAAGTAAGTACTAAATCACTTTCTGGGATAGCTTGGCAGGCAAACACCCAGCCAGATTCACGCTCTTTATCAGTGAGCATTGGTTCTAACTGATAGCTTACTTTGCCTGCGACTTTTTTACACAGACAGGCCGCACACGCGCCAACTTGGCAACGGTTAGGGAAAGAGATCTGCTGGTTGAGCGCAGCCTCTAATATCGTCTGTCCCGACGAAACCGTAAACTGAATCTTATTGGGTAATAATAAGACAGTATGACTCATAGAATATCTAACTCGTCCCAAATTGCATCAATCTTAGCTAATACTTTGGGATCTTTATTAATAGGTTTACCCCATTCGCGTTGAACTTCATCGGGCCATTTATTGGTAGCATCAAAGGCTAGCAAACTACTTTTGTTATTCAACCCTTCTACTTTACGGATATCTCGAGTGGGATCGATTCTGGTCGTAATCGCCCAAATAACATCTTTCCAATCACGAATATTTACATCTTCATCAAATAAAGCAATAAACTTTATATCACTTACATGTTGAAGATTTTTCAACATGTGATTAATGAACGCCTTAGCTTGATCTGACGCTTCCTTATTTAAACTGACAAGAATGAATCGATGTCCGGTAGAAGGAGGTAAATGAATATCGACTACATTACTGTATTGGTTCTTCCAATCCTGCAACATGGTCACGTCAAAATCTTTACACTCAGGAACGTCATTTAATCCAGTCATGGCTAACTCAGCATCCCACTTAATAGTGGCATCAACTCCCATTTTGGAACCAAGCCCCACAACTGGAGAAGCAAAATCTAGTGAATCAATCGGCGTATTATCAATAAATAAGGCATCGGCTACAGGAGCCATGTTATCAGCCATTGCTTTAACAACATCATCCCAATTGCGAGCATCAACACTTTCATCACACACGATTACGTATTTGGTATACATAAATTGACGTAAGAAAGACCAAACGCCCATCATGACTCGCTTAGCATGTCCAGGATATTGTTTTTTCATGGTTACAATAGCTAAACGGTAAGAGCATCCCTCTGGCGGTAGATAAAAATCTGCAATTTCAGGAAATTGCTTTTGCAAGATAGGGACAAACACTTCGTTTAAAGCGACACCTAACACTGCGGGCTCATCCGGTGGACGCCCAGTGTAAGTACTGTGATAAATAGGTTTATTACGCATAGTTATATGAGTAACAGTGAAAACCCGATGTGTTTCTACCTCATTATAGTAACCGGTATGATCACCATAAGGACCTTCTTCTGCGTATTCGTTAGGGTCGATGTAACCTTCTAGAACAATTTCAGAACACGCCGGGATATCGAGATCATTACTGATTGATTTAACCACCTCTGAGCGACTGCCTCGAAGTAGTCCTGCAAAAGCGTATTCAGATAAGGTATCTGGAATAGGGGTTACTGCAGCAAGAATCGTCGCAGGATCAGCACCAAAAGCAACTGACACAGGGAAAGGTTTGTCTGGATTGACTTCATTCCAATCCTGAAAGTCTAGAGCACCGCCTCGATGAGCTAACCAGCGCATAATAATTTTGTTTTTACTTAACTTCTGCTGGCGATAAATCCCGATATTTTGACGCTTCTTCGCTGGACCTTTTGTCACCGTTAATCCCCAGGTCATTAAGGGGGCTACATCTTCGGCCCAGCAACTCATTACTGGAATTTTGTCTAGATCAACTTGGTCACCTTGCCAAACCACTTCTTGACATGGAGCATGGCGGCGACGCTTAGCAGGCATATTAAGGACTTGTTTAAATACCGGCAGTTTATCAATAGCTTCTTTTAAACCACGTGGCGGTTCCGGCTCTTTTAAATATGATAGCCACTGACCAACTTCTCTTAACCCTTGAACATTTTCTCTTCCCATACCCAGCGCCACACGCTCGGGAGTACCAAATAAGTTAGTCAGAACAGGGATGTCATACCCTACTGGGTTTTCAAATAACAACGCAGGCCCTTGTGCTCGCAACGTGCGATCACTAATTTCCGTCATTTCATAGTGCGGGTCGATAGGATGCGAAATACGTTTTAACTGCCCACGCTGTTCTAAATGAGCTAAAAAACTGGGTAAATCCTTAAAAGTCATAGGTATATTTGGCGCTGATTGGGATAGCAAGAGTATAACAAAAACTCAGGTTTCTCGTTTCTTCTTTTTTGCATCCCGATCAGCTCTCTGTGATTAGCTGATTATTGTTCAAGGACTTGAGATATGACACTTGCTTTAACCTGTCGGTTTGAGCTTAACAACTCTTGTAACCAACTTCTGTGCCCCTGCTCTACCAACGTCTTAGCAACCTTGAATACCTCATCATCATCGGATAAACGGTTGACTAAAAATGCTTTAACATCATCATTCATCGGGTTAAAACGAGCTAAATCTTTGATAGCTTCATCCTTTAAACGCGGGTTTTGAGCAGCCAGCATCATCTGCTTAATCGCAAAGTGGTCATTGCGCTTAGATAGTCGGTCCAATTCACCTTCTATATCTCCGTCAGCTCTCATCAACCACAGTAACTTATAAACTTCTGGGCTATGACTAACTTGGGCTATACGAACCATGACTGCCGATGAAGGTAGCCAACTTGTGACTTTCACAGTAATTAGCTGATCAACTAACGATTGAATAGCTGGGATCGACAAGTGATCAAGCTCTTTAATTAAGAGCTTTTCATGGGTTAACTTGTCAGGTCCAGATAACCAAGCTTTTAATTTCAACTCATGAAGTTCAGCTTTAAGAACAAAATCAACTACCTTTTGATCCTGCTTCCACCGCTTCATTAGCCGAGAACCGACTGCAGTATAATTAAATGCTGGGGAAGAGAATTCATAGCCGTCGCCCTTTACAGTAATTTGGTATACAGGCAACAATCCATTTTGTCGCTGGACAAAACCATATAAAGGCGCAGATAGAGAGATGTTATTTTTATCGAGACGTTTAAATAGTAGGTAGCGAGCAGCTTCCTGCTGAGGAAGAGCAAGCCGCTGGAAGGCAAACTTTAGCGCGTCAATATCATCTTTTATTGCATAGTCGTATAACTGATCCACTTTATGCTCAAGTGTTTTGTCATGCAGAACTTCCTGTTGTTCCGCCACAGACATTTCTACAGCACCAGCAATTCCGCTATACAAGGCTAACGATAATAGAAGAAGCGAGCACAACAATCCTTGTTGCATAAAAACTCCTTTTTACATTCCCTATCAGTCTTGCCTGACTTTATGGGGAATGCAAATAAAAACACCACCGTATCGGTGGTGCTTCACTTTTTTTGGCTTATTGACGGCGCATTGCGTCAAAAAACTCATTGTTGGTCTTCGTCATCGCTAACTTATCAATGAGGAATTCCATTGCATCGATTTCACCCATTGGATGAACAATCTTGCGTAGAATCCACATTTTTTGCAGCTCATCAGATTTAGTTAGTAACTCTTCACGACGAGTACCACTGCGGTTAAAGTCAATCGCAGGGAAGACGCGTTTTTCAGCGATCTTACGGTTCAGGTGCAATTCCATGTTACCTGTACCTTTAAACTCTTCGTAAATAACTTCATCCATTTTCGAACCAGTATCAACTAGAGCAGTCGCGATAATAGTTAAGCTACCACCTTCTTCTACATTACGAGCCGCACCGAAGAAACGCTTCGGACGGTGTAAAGCGTTAGCATCAACACCACCGGTCAGAACTTTACCTGATGAAGGCACGACAGTGTTGTAAGCGCGAGCTAGACGAGTAATAGAGTCAAGAAGGATAACCACATCTTTCTTATGCTCAACTAGGCGTTTTGCTTTCTCGATAACCATTTCAGCTACTTGCACGTGGCGGTTAGCTGGTTCATCGAATGTGGAAGCAATCACTTCACCTTTCACCAAACGTTGCATTTCAGTTACTTCTTCCGGACGTTCGTCAATAAGAAGTACCATCAGTTCACATTCTGGATGGTTGTAAGCAATACTCTGAGCAATATTTTGCAGCAACATGGTTTTACCCGCTTTAGGCGGAGCAACAATCAAACCACGTTGACCTTTACCGATCGGAGAGGCCAAATCCAGTACACGTGCAGTGATATCTTCTGTTGAGCCATTACCACGCTCCATAACCATGCGTTCATTCGCATGTAGGGGGGTTAAGTTTTCAAACAGGATTTTATTACGTGCATTATCAGGCTTATCGTCGTTAACAGTGTTCACTTTTAACAGTGCAAAGTAACGCTCACCTTCTTTTGGCGGACGGATTTTCCCGGCGATTGAATCACCGGTACGTAAGTTAAAGCGACGAATTTGGCTTGGTGATACGTAGATATCGTCTGGGCCAGCAAGGTAGGAGCTGTCTGAGCTTCGTAAGAAACCAAAACCGTCTTGTAGAATTTCCAGAACCCCATCGCCAAATATATCTTCACCACTTTTCGCGTGAGCTTTAAGTATGGAGAAGATTATGTCTTGCTTTCTTAGGCGTGCTAGATTTTCTAAGCCTAGGCTTTCACCAAGTTTCACAAGATCAGACACGGGTCTGTTCTTCAATTCTGTTAGGTTCATTGTGGTGGATACTTGTTTAGTCAAAATTAGGATCTGTTTTTTAAGTTAAGTAAGATGGATTTGGTCGCAGGATTGACCAAGAAGTGAACACTTGTTTAATTAACGGTCGATAAACTATCACTAAATGTCAGTGTAGTCTAGAAAATGTTTAACCATAAAACAAACCGCACATATTTCTATGTACGGTTTATGTAAATGCGATTAAAGGTTCGCGTCTAAGAATTCTTTAAGCTGAGTCTTAGAAAGTGCGCCTACTTTAGTTGCCGCGACGTTACCATCTTTGAATAAAAGAAGCGTTGGAATACCACGAATACCAAATTTTGGTGGTGTTCCTGCGTTTTGGTCGATGTTAAGTTTGCCGATTGTGAGCTTGCCTTCATATTCTTCTGCGACTTCGTCAAGAATAGGAGCAATCATTTTACAAGGACCACACCATTCTGCCCAAAAGTCAACAAGAACAGGGCCTGCAGCATTAATTACGTCAGCCTCAAAACTATCATCAGTTAGCTGCAAAAATTTATCACTCATCTTCCACTCCACTGTGTTTTTCTGAACTGGTTGCATACTAACCAGTAAATAGATGCTCTATTGGAATGTATTTACTTCCATATTGCAAGCCTAGGCTGATATTCTATAGCTATGAAAAAGACGCATATCACAGAGCATAAGTTCGCCGACTTCGGTTTAGAGCCGCAAGTCATTGATGGATTGGAAAAAAAAGGGTTCGAATATTGCACCCCTATCCAAGCCATGGCGATGCCGGTCCTGCTCGCCGGCCGAGACATTGCAGGCCAAGCCCAAACGGGCACGGGTAAAACGCTTGCGTTTCTTACTGCAACCTTCAACCATTTGCTGACAACACCGGCTCATGAGCGCCGTAAACAAAATCAGCCTCGTGCTATTATTATGGCACCGACTCGTGAATTAGCGATTCAAATTTATCATGACGCCGAGTGTCTTGTTGAAAGTACAGGACTAAAAGCCGCTTTAGCTTATGGTGGCGAAAGCTATGACAAGCAATTAGAGCAAATCAATGCAGGTGTGGACATCCTTATCGGTACTACAGGCCGTATTAAAGATTTCATCCACCAAAAAGCGTTTAATCTTAACGACATCCAAGCGGTCGTACTCGATGAAGCGGACCGAATGTTTGATTTGGGCTTTATCAAAGATATCCGTTTTCTTTTCCGTCGTATGCCAGAGCCTAAAGACCGCCTCAACATGCTGTTCTCAGCAACGCTGTCTTACCGTGTTCAAGAACTCGCATTTGAGCATATGAATAGCCCTGAACACGTTGTTGTTGAACCTGAGCGTAAAACAGGCGCACGCATTAAAGAAGAGCTTTTCTACCCATCAAATGATGACAAAATGGCTCTACTACAAACGCTTATCGAAGAAGAATGGCCAGACCGCGCCATCATTTTTGCAAACACAAAACATCAGTGTGAAAAAATTTGGGGTCATCTCGCTGCAGATAAACATCGTGTCGGCCTGTTAACTGGCGATGTACCACAGAAAAAACGTGAACGGATTCTAGAACAATTCACTAAAGGTGAATTGGATATTCTAGTAGCCACTGACGTAGCTGCGCGTGGCTTACACATTCCTCAAGTTACTCACGTATTTAACTACGATCTACCTGATGATTGTGAAGACTATGTTCACCGTATTGGCCGTACCGGTCGTGCTGGCGCTAGCGGTTTTTCTATTAGTTTTGCTTGTGAAGAATACGCGATTAACCTTCCGCCAATTGAAGAATATATTGAACACTCAATCCCGGTTTCTGAGTATGATCCTACAGCGCTGCTGACAGATTTACCAAAACCCATTACCCTACGTAGAAATAACCAACGTCGCACCAATACTGGTGGCTCGCGTTCTGGTAATAAACGTAATAATAATCAACGTCGTTCACGTCCTCGTCAGAAAAAGGATTCGTAATTAACCTATGAGCCGAGATGTATCTTCACCGCTATATGCCGCGATTGATTTGGGGTCGAACAGCTTTCATATGCTCGTTGTCCGTCATATTGATGGTAGCGTTCAAACCATGGCGAAAATTAAACGTAAAGTTCGCCTAGCCGCAGGCCTTGATGAAAACAATGCATTGAGTTTAGAAGCGATGCAGCGTGGTTGGGATTGTTTAAGCCTATTTGCTGAACGTCTACAAGATATTCCAAAAGAGAATATCCGCATCGTGGGAACCGCAACTTTGCGTACTGCGATAAACGTTAATGAGTTTCTTATCAAAGCAAATCAAATCCTAGGTCACCCAATAGAAATTATTTCTGGGGAAGAAGAAGCAAGCACCATCTATAAAGGTGTGGCTCATACTTCCGGGGGTATAGGCCGTCGATTGGTGGTTGATATTGGCGGTGCAAGTACAGAGTTCATCATCGGTGAAGGTTTTGAAGCCAAAGCACTCAACAGCCTAAAAATGGGCTGTGTCACTTGGCTCGAACGACATTTTAAAGACCGTCAGCTCAACAACACTAACTTCCAAAGTGCAATTGAAGCAGCCAAACAAACGGTATCGCCAATTTTAGAATCTTATTGTCAAATTGGTTGGGATATCTGTGTTGGTGCCAGTGGTACGGTGCAAGCATTGCAAGAAATTATGCTGGCACAGGGAATGGATGAAATCATTACCCTGCCCAAACTGAAGCGCTTACAAAAACAGGCGATGATGTCTGATCATCTTGAAGAGTTGGAGATTGAAGGGCTGACGCTAGAGCGTGCTTTAGTATTCCCTAGCGGGTTATCTATCTTAATTGCCATTTTTGAATCTTTTAAGATAGAAGAGATGACACTTGCCGGCGGTGCGTTACGTGAAGGTTTAGTTTATGAAATGGTGGATGGGCTACGTCAAAATGATATTCGTAGCCGCACGATTGATAGTGTGCAACGCCGTTATCAAATCGACCAAAATTACGCTAAGCAAGTTGCGACCTTAGCCAGCAATATGTTCAACCAGTGTGGTGGCAGTGAATGGGTTGAAGAATCACAAGCTGAAATGTTGTTATGTAGTGCGGCCCAATTACATGAGATTGGGCTTAGCATCGACTACAAAAAAGGGGGCGAACACAGTGCTTACCTATTACAACATTTAGATTTACCCGGATTTACCCGCGCGCAAAAGTTCTATATTGGTGAATTAGCTCGCCGCTATAGAGAGCAACTAACATCATTGCCAGAACAACATGCTCTTTCTGGTACCAGCGCAAAACGTGTCTTGCGCTTACTCCGATTAGCAGTGCTACTTAGCCACCGACGTAATGCTGATTTAGAACCTGCATTTACATTGGAAGCCAGCGGTGATCAACTCACTCTAACTTTGGATAAAACTTGGCTAGAGGCAAACCCGCTCACTAAAGCGGAATTAGAGCTAGAAGCTAATCGTCAGACCGATATTGGCTGGCCGCTACAAATTGAAGAATCACTCTAGATTTATCAAAACTACATTCATTCGCCCTCTTTCGAGGGCGTTTTTACTTTGCTAATAACAAAGCGCGCAATTTAAGTGGCTTAACAGGCTTAGCAATAAACCGGAAACCGTGAATTTTTACAGCTTCAAGTATCTCAGTCGTTCTATCAGCACTAATGATTACGCCGGAAAAGTCATCGCCTAACCTCAAACGAAATTGCTGCAATACCTCTAACCCGGTTCGGCCATCATCAAGGCGGTAATCAGATAAGATGACATTGGGTCGCCATTGTTCTTCAAGCACTTGCAAGCTATCAACAAGATTTAAGGCGGTTTTAACTTCACACCCCCAACGCTCTAACAATTCACGCATCCCATCTAAAATAGCGCTTTCATTATCGACACATAACACTCTTAAATACTCAACATTATGTACCGATTCGTTTGTTTCTGGGGTGAAAGCAATAGGTTCAGGTGCTTGAGCTTTATCCATGGTGACAGAAAAAACGCTCCCTTTTCCAACCCATGAACGCATCGCGATATCATGATGTAATACTTGAGCAATTCCTTTTGAAATAGCAAGACCGAGCCCTAACCCCTGATCAGAACGAACTTGAGAACCGCGATTAAACTCTTCAAAAATTTCTTGTTGTTTCTCTTGCTCTATTCCCACACCATTATCCCAAACCTCGATTACCACTTTTTCTGCTTTGTGCCTTACCCCCAGTAGAACCTTGCCATGAGAACAGTACCGGAAAGCATTAGTCAGGAAATTTTGAACCACACGCCGCAACAGTTTTTGGTCAGAAATAATGTATTGAGAAGAAGGCACCATTGAAAACTCAACACCTTGCTTGGAAGCTATCACACGAAATTCAGCGGCTAAATTATCCAAAATATTCCTTACAGCAAAAGCTTGCGGATACACTTCCAACTTTCCGGATTCCAAGCGAGAGATATCTAATAAATCACCGATCAAATCTTCCGCGGCGCCGAGTGAACTTTCAATATGCTGAGACAACTGTTTGACTTCTTTATCTTGAGCTATTTCTCCTAGCGATGAAGAAAACAGGCGGGCTGCATTCAAAGGTTGCATCAGATCATGGCTAACTGCAGCGAGAAAACGCGATTTCGATTGAGATTCATGTTCTGAACGTTGAGTGGCGAGGACTAACTGTTTATTCAGAGTTTCTAATTCATGGGTACGTTGATGAACTCGCTCTTCAAGGTTTTCGTTGGCTTCTTTTAAACTCTGTTCTACCGCGCGAAATGCGGTGATATCATTAAAGCTCATCACGAAACCTCCTCCGGGCATCGGATTCCCTTGCACCTCAATCACTTTACCATCAGGCCTTTCACGAGCTGAAGTATGCGCTGTCCCTTTTTCTAAATGTCGTAGGCGCTTTTCGACATGCTCTTCTACATCACCAGGGCCACATAATCCCTGCTTAGCATTATGGCGAATAATATCTTCTATCGGCCGCCCTACTTGAACTAAACCGGCCGGAAAATTAAATAGTTCAAGGTAACGTTGATTCCATGCCACCAGCCGTAAATGTTTATCAACAACAGCCAAGCCCTGGCTAATATGTTCAATTGCCCCTTGAAGTAAACCACGGCTAAAGTCATAAATTTCTGACGCTTCATCAACAATGGTCGCCACATCTTCTAAATGCATATTGCGACCTTGCAATGCTGAAGTAAGAACCAATTTGGCAGACGAAACGCCAAAAACTCCAGCTAATACTCTTTCTGTATGACGAATTAGTGAAGCCGTTGCTTGCTGACCCTGCATCAACCTTTCAGGTTGAGCCGACCAGTACTGTTCAAAGGCGTGCCTAACCCGCGATCGACCAACAAATCGTGCCGCCAACATTTCTAACTCACCCACGGTAACTCGACTTTGATAAATCGTAATGTTGTCATTATTGGGCATTGGCGTACCAACAAAGGATGCGGCTTGCAGACGCTCACTCAAACTAGCACGAGTAACCAATGACACCACTACATAGCAAAGTGCATTAAGCACAACACTAAGAAACATTCCCCACTCAGGTGAGGCAAGCCCCCAGTGTTTGAGCGTTAGCGGAGGCGTCGAAATCCACAGCAATACATTATTATCAGCACTACCAGCCAGTAAGCCCGTTGCATTCATCAACGTAATCAGCCAAATAAAAAATCCCACACCAAGCCCCGCATAAGCACCTTTACGATTGCCTTCTCGCCAATACATTCCCCCTAGTAACGCAGGAGCAAATTGAGTAATGGCAGCAAAAGAAAGGAAACCTATCGCCGATAGTGACGGAATAGAATCAAGAACCTGATAGAAGCCCCAAGCTCCTAACATAATCAGCAAAATAAGTAGGCGCCGAACGATGACCAAAATCCGAGAGATATGAATGTGATTTCTCTGGGTTAAGCGCATACGGCGTAATAACAAAGGCATGACTAAATCATTCGACATCATTATTGCCAGTGCCATCGTCGAAACAATCACCATACTCGACGCCGCCGAAGCCCCTCCTAAAAAGGCTAAAAGAGCAATACCATCTGCTTCAACCGCTTTGGGAATACTCACGACAAAAGTATCAGGGTTTCCCAGTAAAAGCCCTTGCCCGACCCATGAGATAGGCAATACAAACAGACTCATGAGAAATAAGTACATAGGAAATAACCAACGCGCGGTATGTAAATCTTGCCCCTGCTCATTCTCAACCACGATGGTGTGAAATTGGCGCGGTAAACAAATGATGGCCACAACAGTCAAAACAAGATGAATCGTCAGAGTAGGCCAGTTGGGAGGCTGATAGCTGATTTGAGCAAGCTGCCCCATTGAAAAGTCGGGAGTATTCCAGGATACATAGCAAATAAATATCCCGACAATAATGAATGCCGCTAACTTAATGATCGATTCAAACGCTACAGCGATCATCATGCCACGGTGATGCTCGGTGTTATCCACCTGCCTCGTACCAAATAGCATGCTGAATAAAGCCAGCGCGAATACAACAAACCACGACACACTTTGATCATCGTACCCCAAATCAGAAAATAGCTCTGGGGCGACCACATTAAGTCCAGTAGTAATTGCGCGTAATTGCAACGCGATATAAGGCAACACTCCCACAACGGCAATCACGGTAACGACCACCGCCAATCCCTGAGCTTTGCCGTATCGAGCAGAGATAAAATCAGCAATTGAAGTAATGTGCTCTCGCTTGGCCGTTAAAATCAGCCGAGCAATGATGCGCCAGCCAAAAACAAACACCAATATCGGAGCAAGATAGATAGGAATAAATGACCACGGATTAGCGCTTGCTTGCCCAACCGTGCCAAAAAAAGTCCAAGAGGTGCAATAGACAGCAATAGATAGGCTATAAATCCACGGACGCCAACTTTCTAACCATCGCCGCTGACGATCGCCATACCAAGCTATAAGAAATAATGCGCCCAGATAAACCAAAGAGACTGGAACGACTAACCATCCTTGCATCGCTCTCCTTACTAATAAAAAAGCCTCTTCTAACTATAGAAGAGGCTTTGATTTAAACGAGTAACAACCGGATGAACAATCTAAGAAATTGATTTCTGCGGGGTTGAATAAGCTTTTGCTTAACTGGAGGCTTGAATTTGAGACCGAGGTAACTCTAAGCGAACCAACAAAGAAAGAAACCCCATTGCCGACATCACCCAAAACACATTCGCGCCAAAGTGCTGGAATCCCCACCCACTAAATGACGTCATGATGGCAATGCACAAACCTTGGGCCAAAGCATTATACAAAGACTGCAACGCCACCATACGGCTTTGTGCCGATTGCTGTATGTAACGAATCGCCGCTAAATGAGCAAGCGCATAAGTCAGACTATGCAGTAACTGAACGATCACTAAAGGAATCAAAGCCGTTGTGCTGGCAGTAATCCCCCAGCGAACAATAACAGCAACCGATGAGATCAAAAATAAAGTGCGTACTCCCCAGCCAGCAAAGATACGTTTACTTAGGGCAAAGAGCATCACTTCAGCAACAACACCCAGACTCCAGAGATAACCAATCACATCTTCGGAATAACCTGATTGTTTCCAGTACAGAGAACTCACACTGTAATAGGCGGCATGACTTCCCTGAATTAACGCGACTAACACAAGAAACTTAACAACGGGCCACTCACGCAATAAGTGAAGCAATTTAGGTCTTTCTGCTGCATTAGCGGGTTCAGTATCCAACGGTTTAGGATCTGGCGTTCTTAAGCTCATCATCCATGTGGCAGCAAAACCGAAGATAGCGGTATATAAAATCCAACTACTCCCCCACCCTGTGACCAGGTACCCTACCAAGGTAGAACCAACAATGAACGAAATGGAGCCCCATACTCGCGTTGAACCATAATCGAGAATATTCAATTTGGCATAATAATTCGCCATCGCATCAGGCAACGGCATCATGGGCCCCATGCAAAGATTAAACAGCACGGTTGCTATCGCCATGATCCAAAAGTTACCACCCGCCACAAAATACAGTGAAGCCGCAACAGTGCCTAAAAATGACAACCAGCGCAGAGCAGGCAATATGTAAGAAAGTTTATGAATTCGAGGAGTGATTAAAAGGTTCGAGGCACAGCGGGTAGCAAAACCTAAACCGACTAACGTACCAATATCTGTCGCCGACACACCTTGGGAAGAAAACCACAGTGCCCAAAATGGCAGGTACACACCATAAGAAAAAAAGAAACCGAATAGATACTGCGAAATCCACCCGTAAGGGGATGTATTTTTCATAACAACGTCCTGTCTAAATGAGGTTACATCGCTGCCAAAAGTAAAAAGGCTGATTACGCTAATGAAATATGTTCAGGCGCCAAAGCAAGGGTGGTTGCGATGACGACAAATTATGCAATGGATAGGGTTAATTTCAAAGGGATACTTTAGCAACATGCTGTTTCCAAATAAGAAACTTACATCATTTCCAGTCATGCAGAACACTATTAATCCACCTATGAAACATCCAGCTTAGACCAAAGTCGTCTGGAGAGAGTAAAGAAACACGCCACACTTAAGATCCAATGTTCAAAAGGAGGCCCCCCTCCATGCCAACTAAATTCGACATGCAAACACCCCCTTTTGATCATTTAACAGGGGTGCAACAGAAGCGTTTTCGCGCAGCACTGGATATTGCTTACTATCGAACAGGGCAGATAATTATAGAAGCACAACAACCCGCGCAATATCTCCATATCGTGATAAAGGGGACAGTTGAAGAACAGTCTGCTGAAACCGGAGAAGTATACGCCCACTATACCCATGATGATCTATTTGATGTGCGAGGATTATTTTCCACGTTAACCAAACACAGATACGTAGCTTTAGAAGACACGTTAGTCTATCTTCTACCTAAATCTGTTTTTGCCGATATTTATGGGAATAACGCCGATTTTGCGAATTACTTTGACACCAGCCTTGTTGCTAGACGAGCATTATTAGAGAAAGCCCAACGTCAAAAAAATATTGCTGAGTTCATTCTAACCAAAGTAGATGCTTCCATTTATCACCCACCTTTACTCATTGCGGGCTCAACATCCATTCGAGACACAACCTTAGCGATGAAGCAGCACGAAGTGGACGCTGCCTTAATTCCTATAAACGAACAAGAGCCATTTCCATCTTATGCGATTATCACGCAAACAAACTTATTGCACGCTTTAGTGAGCGAAAAACATTCGCTAGATAGCCCCATTCTTCCTATCGCATCTCAGCCTGTTATCTCGGTTGAAGAAGGCGATTATCTGTTTGACGCCATGGTGCAAATGACGCGCTGTAAAGTAAAACGACTTATGGTGAAACGCCAAGGCCAAGCCGTCGGCCTACTCGATATGACTCAGATATTGAGTACCTTCTCCACACATTCGCACGTATTAACATTAGCTATTGCCAGAGCTAATGATTTAGAGGCGTTAATCGAAGCATCACAAAAGCAGCGCCTACTTGTTGAAAGCCTATTTCAAAGAGGAGTTCGTACCCGTTTTATTATGGAACTGCTCGCCGCGGTCAATGAACAAATTATGGAGAAAGCCTTCCAACTGATTGTGCCACAAGAAAGACAGGCCCAATGCTGCTTTATCGTATTAGGGTCAGAAGGACGTAAAGAGCAAATATTGAAAACCGATCAAGACAACGCATTAATTTTGGCGCAAGACATCGACTGGCCAGAGGTAGAACAGTGTATGGATTCACTCTCCACAGCCATGATTCAACTTGGTTACCCTCCTTGTCCGGGCAAAGTGATGGTGAACAACCCAGAATGGATTCATTCTCAAAACGGTTGGAAAGAACAAATAATGTCATGGTGCTCCCAACGTTCAGCACATGATCTCATGCAATTGGCGATATTAGCAGACGCCCATGTAGTGGCTGGTAATCACGAATTAATTACACCGCTCAAAACAACCATCAAACAATGCACCCAACAGCAAGATGCTCTACTCGCCGACATGGTAAAACCAGCACTTGCCTTTGCCTCTCCTCTCACTTTTTTTGGTCAAGTAAAACAAGGGAAAAAAGGATTAGACATCAAACAAGGGGGTATTTTCCCTATTGTCCATGGCGTTCGTACTCTATCGTTAGAACATGGGGTTGAAGTGACAAATACCTTTGAGCGCATCGAAACTCTGCAGGCTCAGCATATTTTGGAAAAAAACACCGCAGATAACCTCAGTGAAGCTTTAAAATTTTTCATTAAGCTTAGGTTAACCCAACAGTTACAACACGATCATCAAACCCACCTGCTATCACTTGAACCATTGGCTCGGGCCGAACGAGACTTACTTCGACACAGCTTACATGTAGTGAAAAAGTTTAAGCAATGGCTCGCTTACCACTATCAAGTTCGGGAATAAATCATCTAACACACTGAGGTCTGGGAGTGCATATGAATTGGTTAATGCGGCAATACTGGTTACATCATTTAGAAGGCTCGCCTTATCGCTACCTATTTGAAAAAACGACACCTAATGAATATGTTTCACTGGATTGTGAAACCACAAGCTTAGATCCCAATCAGGCTGAGCTCGTCACCATAGCCGCAACAAAAATATTAAATAACCGCATTATTCTCAGCCAGCCCTTTGAAGTCCATTTGAGGCCGCCAACGTCTCTGAATGAAGATTCAATAAAAATCCATCAAATACGCCATCAAGATTTGCATGATGGAATAACCGAGAAAGAAGCACTACAACAGTTACTGGCTTTTATTGGTCACCGTACTTTAGTCGGCTATCATATCCGTTATGATAAGAAGATTCTTGATATCGCTTGCCGTAAACATTTAGGCTTTCCTCTCCCTTACAAACACGTTGAAGTCAGCCAGTTATACCAAGACAAACTCGCCAAACAACTGCCCAATGCGTATATCGATTTGAGTCTAGATTCAATATGTAAACATTTAGAGCTGCCAATCCAAGATAATCACGATGCCCTGCAAGATGCCATTTCTGCCGGACTCATTTTTATCCGTCTCATGAATGGCGACCTTCCGCCACTGCGTTCACAATAAATTCAACAATCACAATGTGATCTGGCTTTTCATACTCCTAAAGTCTAATTGAGCAATTGCACCGATTAGCCAATGTTTATAAGCAAGAAAAATTCCTATTTCACCATCCATAATTCGATTCAAAACATTAGGAATTTGCTGATTTCACAAGGAGAAGGCCATGAGTGATGCTCAAATTTATCCCGTTAAGCCAAATATTAAGGCTTGTACTCACGCGGATAACGATACCTATTTAAAAATGTACCAGCAATCGGTTAACAATCCTGAAAGCTTTTGGGCTGAACACGGGAAAATTGTTGATTGGATAAAGCCCTTCTCTAAAGTAAAACAGACGTCATTTGATACTGGGCATGTGGATATTCGTTGGTTCGAAGATGGCACGCTCAATGTATCTGCCAACTGCATTGACCGCCATTTAAAAGATCATGGGAATGATGTGGCGATCATTTGGGAAGGTGACGATCCAGCCCAAGATGCCAAGATCACGTTTAACGAACTTCATCAGCAAGTCTGCCGCTTTGCTAACGCACTAAAGGCCCAAGGGGTGCGGAAAGGTGATGTGGTTTGCCTTTACATGCCAATGGTGCCGGAAGCCGCAGTTGCTATGCTCGCTTGCACCCGTATTGGTGCTGTTCACACGGTGGTATTTGGCGGATTTTCTCCTGAAGCTCTTGCAGGAAGAATTATCGACTCTGATGCCAAATTAGTCATCACTGCCGACGAAGGCGTTCGTGGTGGTCGCGCCGTACCGTTGAAAAAGAATGTCGACGAAGCCCTCACTAATCCAGAAGTAAAAACCATCAGTAAAGTCATAGTGATGAAAAGAACTGGTGGCTCAGTAGACTGGCACTCTCATCGAGATATCTGGTGGCATGAAGCAACAGCATCGGTTAGCGATCACTGCCCACCAGAAGAAATGAAAGCCGAAGATCCCCTTTTTATTCTCTACACTTCTGGATCAACAGGTAAACCCAAAGGTGTGTTACATACGACGGGCGGCTATCTGGTTTACGCCACGATGACGTTCAAATACGTGTTTGATTATCAACCCAATGATGTTTATTGGTGTACCGCCGACGTTGGTTGGATTACAGGACACACGTATCTCATTTATGGCCCACTTTCGAACGGGGCAAAAACCATTTTATTTGAAGGGGTGCCAAACTACCCACAAACCAGCCGTATGAGTGAAGTGATTGATAAACATAAAGTCTCTCTGCTCTATACAGCCCCAACCGCTATTCGTGCGTTAATGGCCAAAGGAGACGAAGCCATTAAAGGCACCACTCGCTCTAGCCTACGCATCATGGGATCCGTTGGTGAACCCATCAACCCAGAAGCGTGGGAATGGTATTACCGTACAATCGGTAACAGTGAATCTCCCATTGTTGATACGTGGTGGCAAACGGAAACCGGTGGCATTTTAATTACCCCGCTACCAGGTGCGACAGAATTAAAACCAGGCTCGGCAACTCGTCCATTCTTTGGCGTTCAACCTGCCTTGGTTGATAACTCAGGTAACCTTGTTGATGGTGCCAACGAGGGGAACCTTGTGATTCTTGACTCATGGCCGGGACAAATGCGTAGCGTTTACGGCGACCACGACCGCTTTGAACAAACCTATTTTTCTACTTTTAAAGGGATGTACTTTACTGGTGATGGGGCACGGCGCGATAAAGATGGGTACTACTGGATTACTGGGCGTGTCGATGATGTACTGAACGTATCTGGCCACCGAATGGGCACGGCTGAAGTTGAATCGGCATTAGTCTCTTTTGATAAAATTGCGGAAGCCGCCGTGGTAGGTGTACCTCACGACATTAAAGGGCAAGCCATTTATGCTTATATTACGCTTAATGATGGCGTTTTCCCTGATGCTCAACTCCATAAAGAAGTCAAAGACTGGGTACGTAAAGAAATTGGAGCGATTGCAACACCAGATGTTTTGCACTGGACAGATGCTCTACCGAAAACCCGTTCAGGTAAGATTATGCGGCGAATTTTACGCAAAATAGCCACAGGTGATACAGGTAACCTAGGTGATACCTCCACACTTGCAGATCCGAGTGTGGTACAAAAACTCATTACAGAAAAAGATCATTATTCCACTAAATAACAGCGTTTAACTCGTCCATGTCATAAAAACTCCGAATGCTTTGTCATCGGAGTTTTTTATTGGCATTACATCGTATAATTATTAACAATACTCTCATTGTAAGTGCAAAATCCCTCTTTATGAGTATTGTCGTAATGGGGAGAATAAAGAGAAAATATTGCGTTTTATTAGTTACCTATACTAATATCAGCGACCACTCATTGACCAAACTCTTTTTAGCTCTGGCTTGTTCATTCTCTATTGGACCAAACCTTTACCCGTGGCCTCTAACAAAGAGGTCTGAGTTGCTATGTCACTCATAGAGTAAGTATCGAATATCTTCGAGCTAATTAACAAACTAGGAGATTAGACCAGTAAATTGCTGCCATTTGCTGTGAATTAGCTATAATCTTGGTCAATTTTTTAAAATCTAGGGAATTTTGACAATAATTTGAAGTCAAATGCACTATGATGAGGGTATAATTTAAGTTTCATCGACTATAAAGGAAGATAACAGCACAATGACTGCAAAATTACGCATTCTTGTTCTCAATGGACCAAATCTAAATTTATTAGGTTTAAGAGAACCTGCACACTATGGTTCAAACACGTTAGAACAAATTGTCACGACATTACGTGAACAAGCAAAAAAAGCAGACATTGAGTTAGAGCATCTTCAGTCAAACCGTGAGTATGAACTGCTTGAAGCGATTCATCAGGCACACGGTAAAGTCGATTTTATTATTATTAACCCGGCAGCATTTACTCATACCAGTGTAGCACTGCGCGATGCTCTACTTGGCGTAGACATCCCGTTTATCGAAGTGCACCTGTCAAATATTCATGCTAGAGAAGCGTTTCGCCACCATTCTTACCTGTCAGATAAAGCACAGGGTGTCATTTGTGGTTTGGGCGCTCAAGGGTATCAATTCGCTCTGTCGGCAGCGATTCAATCACTGCGGGCAAAGTAAACAATCACTCTGCAGTCCCAATAGCGGGGCTGTCTTATTCACAGATAAAAGAGAAAGAAACAATGGATATTCGTAAAATCAAGAAGCTTATCGAACTAGTTGAAGAGTCAGGCATTGCTGAACTAGAGATTGCTGAAGGTGAAGAGTCAGTGCGCATCAGCCGCCACGGCGTTGCTCCTGCAGCTCCAATTCAGTACGCAGCACCTGCACCAGTTGCTCCTGCAGCAGCTCCAGCACCAGCGGCGGCTCCTGCACCAGCAGCAGCGCCAGCTTCTCAAGAGCCTGCGGGTCACAAAGTGCTTTCTCCAATGGTTGGTACTTTCTACAGCTCTCCAAGCCCAGAAGCTAAATCTTTCGTGGAAGTTGGCCAAAGCGTTAACGTTGGCGATACTCTATGTATCGTAGAAGCGATGAAAATGATGAACCAAATCGAAGCTGATAAAGCAGGCGTGGTTAAAGCTATCCTAGTTGAAGACGGTCAACCTGTAGAATTTGATCAACCACTTGTTATCATCGAATAAGTGGAGCTGAAATCATGTTAGACAAAATTGTCATCGCGAACCGAGGCGAAATCGCGCTTCGTATTCTTCGCGCCTGTAAAGAACTGGGTATCAAAACCGTCGCTGTTCACTCAACAGCTGACCGTGATTTGAAACACGTTCTACTTGCAGACGAAACAATCTGTATCGGTCCTGCACGCAGTATCGACAGTTACCTAAACATTCCACGTATCATCTCTGCTGCAGAAGTAACTGGCGCCGTTGCAATCCACCCGGGTTACGGTTTCCTATCTGAAAACGCAGATTTTGCAGAACAAGTGGAACAGTCTGGTTTTATCTTTATCGGTCCTAAAGCGGAAACTATTCGCATGATGGGTGATAAAGTATCAGCAATCACTGCAATGAAAAAAGCAGGCGTTCCTTGTGTACCTGGTTCAGATGGTCCACTAGACGGCGATGAAGCGAAAAACAAAGCTCACGCAAAACGCATTGGCTACCCAGTTATCATCAAAGCATCTGGTGGCGGCGGCGGTCGTGGTATGCGTGTTGTTCGCAGTGAAGGTGAACTGATTAACGCTATCGCAATGACTCGTGCAGAAGCAAAAGCGGCGTTCAACAACGATATGGTTTACATGGAGAAATACCTAGAAAACCCTCGTCACGTTGAAGTTCAAGTGCTTGCTGATGGTCAAGGTAATGCTATCCACCTAGGTGAACGTGACTGCTCAATGCAACGTCGCCACCAAAAAGTTGTGGAAGAAGCACCAGCACCTGGCATCACTGAAGAAATGCGCAAATACATCGGTGAACGTTGTACTCGTGCTTGTATAGAAATCGGTTACCGCGGTGCAGGTACTTTCGAATTCCTATACGAGAACGGTGAGTTCTACTTCATTGAAATGAACACTCGTGTTCAGGTTGAACACCCAGTAACTGAAATGGTTACCGGCGTCGACATCATCAAAGAGCAACTTCGCATTGCTGCTGGCCAACCTTTGTCATTTACTCAAGATGATATTAAGATTCGTGGCCATGCCGTTGAATGTCGTATCAACGCAGAAGATCCTGAGCGTTTCCTACCTTGTCCAGGTACAATCGATATGTTCCATTCACCAGGTGGTATGGGCGTTCGTTGGGAATCGCATATTTACTCAGGTTATACCGTTCCTGCATACTACGACTCAATGATCGGCAAACTGATTACTTTCGGTGAAAACCGTGATGTTGCTATCGCACGTATGCGTAACGCATTGAATGAAATGATTGTTGAAGGAATTAAAACTAACGTGCCACTACAACAATCAATCATGTTGGATGAAAACTTCCAACATGGTGGTACCAACATTCACTATTTAGAGAAAAAGCTCGGCCTTCAATAAGCCGTTCATAATACTCTAGATAAAAAGGTCACCTTAGGGTGGCCTTTTCGTTTATTAAAAGGAAGATAAGATGTCAAAGCTCTCTGACATTTATCGCCAAGCACATAAAGAAGCAGCCATGGCCTTAGGCCTTGCTGTGCTTTATTTTGTTTGGTGGTACACCACAGCCTATGGTTTGGCCCCAGCTTTAGGAGATACATCCATGCCTGCCCTTATATGGGGTATGCCAGTATGGTTTTTCTTCTCATGCTTGATTGGACCGATTCTATTTACTGTATTGTGTTATTTAATGGTGAAAGTGTTTTACAAAGATGTTCCACTAGATATTGCCCCTGAAGAGGACGACCATGAATAGTGAACTGATTATTCCATTGATCATTTACCTGATAGCGGTATTTGCTTTGGCAGCGTTTACTCGTCGTTTCAAAAGCAAAAGTCACTTTTTAAATGAATACTTTGTTGGTGGCCGCAGCATGGGTGGCTTTGTTTTAGCTATGACGTTAGCTGCAACATATGCGAGTGCCAGTAGCTTTATCGGTGGACCAGGAGCTGCATACAAAATGGGGCTCGGTTGGGTTTTGCTGACCATGATCCAATTACCCGTAGCCTGGTTAACGCTTGGCGTCTTGGGTAAAAAGTTCGCCATCGAAGCGCGTCGCCATAATGCAGTAACCGTTAACGACATCCTCTACGCTCGCTTTAAAAGCCGTGCTGTCGTGATTCTTGCTTCGGCTTCACTCTTGCTCGCTTTCTTTGGCATCATGGTCGTGCAATTTGTCGGCGGTGCACGCTTGTTGCAAACCGTAACTGGCCTTCCCTACCAAGAAGGGCTGTTCATCTTCGCCTTTACCGTAGGACTTTACACCACGATTGGTGGCTTTAGAGCGGTGGTACTTACCGATACTGTGCAAGGCATTATGATGCTCATCGGTACAGTTGCCCTACTTTATGGCGTGATTCATGCTGGTGGCAGCGTGGGTGATTTAGTAAAAAAACTGCACGATATCGATCCTTCTTTAGTCACACCATATGGTCCTCATGACTTTCTCAGCCAGCCCTTTATTTTAAGCTTTTGGGTCTTAGTCTGCTTCGGTGTGATTGGTCTACCTCATGCAGCAGTTCGCTGTATGTCCTATCGTGATAGTAAATCGGTCCATAAAGGCATGATCATCGGTACTGTTGTGGTGGCTCTGTTAATGTTTGGAACTTCCCTCGCGGGCGCACTGGGACGGGCTATTGTTCCAGATGTTGGTAGCCCGGATCAGATCATGCCCACACTGATGATGACCGTCTTACCACCTGTTGTAGCTGGAATTTTTCTTGCGGGCCCAATGGCTGCGATTATGTCGACCATCGACTCGCAGTTGATTCAAGCGTCAGCAACCCTGTTAAAGGATCTATACATCAACTATATCAATCCGAAGGTTGTCGAAGGTGCTAATGGCGAACGAAAACTGAATCGTTTATCGCTATGGGTAACAGGTATTTTTGCCCTACTGGTGTTCTTTGCCGCCACGAATCCCCCAGATATGATCATCTGGATAAACTTAATGGCCTTTGGTGGATTACAAGCCGCATTCTTATGGCCACTCGTACTCGGTCTATATTGGAAAAAAGCCTCAGCCACCGGCGCTCTAAGCTCAATGGTGGTCGGTCTAGCCGTGTTCATTTTATTGAGCTGGTTAAAACCCGATATGGGTGGCGTGCATGCCATCGTGCCAACTCAAGTCATGAGTTTAATCGTCTTTGTTGTCGGAAGCTTACTCAAGCCGGCGCCAGCACGGGTCGCGATTGAAGCAGCCTAATAACATAACTCATTGATACTATTAAACGGAGCCTCGAGCTCCGTTTTTTATTCTACTCATCATCGTGTGGATAAGATGCCATCAGTAAAGGGATCTGATAAACTTCGCCCCCTAATTCCTAATGAGAGTCTTGTAAGATGCCTTGGATTCAAATCAAGCTAAACGCTACCAACGAAAACGCTGAAAAAATCGGCGATATGTTAATGGAAGAGACAGGCGCTTTGTCTGTGACGTTTCTTGACGCAAAGGATACTCCAGTTTTCGAACCTATGCCTGGTGAAACCCGCCTTTGGGGGGATACCGATATCCTTGCACTGTATGATGCTGAAATTGATACCAACCTAGTATTAACTCAGATCCAGGGTAGCCACTTATTGGCAGAAGACTTCGCTTACAAAATCGAACAGATTGAAGATAAAGACTGGGAACGTGAATGGATGGACAACTTCCACCCAATGAAATTCGGTGAGCGCTTATGGGTATGTCCTAGCTGGCGTGATATCCCAGAACCAGAGGCTGTAAACGTGATGCTCGACCCAGGTCTTGCTTTCGGTACAGGTACTCACCCAACCACAGCGCTATGCCTACAATGGTTAGATAGCTTAGATCTTAGCGGTAAAACTGTGATCGACTTTGGTTGTGGCTCAGGCATTTTAGCCATTGCTGCCATCAAACTTGGTGCGGCTAAAGTCATCGGTATCGATATCGACCCACAAGCGCTACAAGCGTCTCAAGACAACGCAGAGCGCAATGGCGTAAAAGACCAAATAGAGGTCTACCTTCCTAAAGATCAGCCTGAGGGGCTGGTTGCAGACGTTGTAGTGGCTAATATTCTTGCTGGCCCATTGCGTGAACTTTCACTAGTGATTAAAAGCTTAATCAAACCAAATGGTCAACTGGCTATGTCCGGTGTATTAGATACGCAAGCTGAAGATGTGGCGAATTACTACCGCGATGAATTGGATATTGAACCAATTATCGAGATGCAAGAATGGTGTCGCATCACAGGTCTCAAACACAGCTAGATAAAGGTTTGTACGCTAATTGTTTGAAAAATAGACAATTTACAAAAACAATTTGTAAATGCTCAAATATTAGGCTTTTCACGCAGTAAAAAAATGCGTAAAATGCGCGCCCTTGCTGGTACAGAACTGTGAAGACGTTTTGAAAATCGGAAACTATCAACTCAAGAACAATCTAATCGTTGCCCCTATGGCAGGAGTTACAGACAGACCATTTCGTGAGTTGTGTCTACGGTATGGAGCAGGAATGGCCGTCAGTGAAATGATGTCTGCGAATCCAGCTCTATGGAAAACGTCGAAGTCAAAAAATCGCATGGTGCATGAGGGCGAATCGGGCATTCGTTCTGTGCAAATTGCTGGAAGTGACCCACAGCTTATGGCCGAGGCAGCCCAATTTAGTGTCGAGAACGGTGCTCAAGTCATCGATATCAACATGGGTTGCCCAGCAAAAAAGGTGAATAAAAAGCTAGCTGGCTCTGCACTGCTGCGTTATCCCGATGTCATCGAAGACATCTTGAAAACGGTAGTGAATGCAGTCAATGTGCCTGTCACATTGAAAACGCGAACTGGCTGGGACACAGAAAACAAAAACTGTGTCTATATCGCTAAATTAGCCGAAGACTGCGGCATACAAGCGTTAGCGCTCCACGGACGCACTAAAGCCTGCATGTACAAAGGGGAGGCGGAATACGACAGCATTAAAGCGGTCAAGGCAGCCATCAACATTCCGGTTATCGCTAACGGTGATATCGATAGCCCGGAGAAGGCCAAGCACGTACTGGAGTACACCGGTGCAGACGCTTTAATGATTGGACGTCCTGCCCAAGGACGCCCGTGGATTTTTCAGGAAATCCAACATTTTTTGGAAACCGGCACCACGATGCCTCAACTACCGAATTCGGAAGTGAAAGACATCATGCTTGGTCATGTACAAGCTCTGCACCAGTTTTATGGTGAGTATCTTGGCCCTCGTATCGTGCGTAAGCACGTCGGGTGGTACTTAAAAGAACATGAACAAGCAAGTGAGTTTCGCCGGACCTTTAACGCCATCGAGTCAGCGCCGCTGCAACTAGAGGCGCTCGAAGGTTATTTTGATAACGTTGCATAAAATTAAGAGAAGAGCTAGACCGAATATGTTCGAACAAAATCTGACTTCAGAAGCTTTAACAGTAACAACAGTAACTTCACAAGATCAAATCACGCAAAAACCATTACGTGATTCCGTTAAAGCATCTCTTAAAAATTACCTTGCTCAATTAAACGGTCAAGAAGTAACAGAACTTTACGAATTAGTTCTAGCTGAAGTTGAACAACCATTACTAGACACTATCATGCAGTACACTCGCGGTAACCAAACACGCGCAGCAACGATGATGGGTATCAACCGTGGTACTCTTCGTAAGAAGCTAAAAAAATACGGCATGAACTAAGAATTAAATTCTAAGTTATTGAATCAAAAGGACTTAACATTAATTTGGCAAGTCCTTTTTTATTTAGAACCCACAGAAAGACCCACATAATCCCCCTCTAATTGATTAATTACCCCTCAAAATTTCTCATGCGAAAGTCTAAATCACCACACCTTAAAATTTTTACAGAAAAATAAGCCAAAAACTTAGGACACTGAGGACATCAGGACAAGACTTTGAATATAAAGGATATTTTACTGTCCTAAGTTGGAGAGGTGTCCTAAGTCATTTAGGACACTTGGGGAAATTGGCAGTAAGGTGACTAAATTGAAACTGGACATTTTCGTGTCAGTGATAACACTAAATTAGTAACGTACGGATTACTAAAAGTATGGAAAATCACGCAACCAAATGTGTCGTTCTAGTGATAAGGAACAGCTACATGAACTCATTATTATCAATTTTAAGGTTACTTTTGATAAACTCGATAAATGATGAAATTCTCAGAGATGTTGCTGAGTTTTTATAGTAAATGGCATGAATGGGTTGCTCTATTATGAGAGAAGAGTCCTTAAACAGCTCTACCAAACTGCCATTTTTCCTATCTCTATATGTCATAAAATCAGATAAGCATGCAATGCCTGCTCCACTTAACGCTAAATGTCGAATTACCTCGCCATTATCTGCTTGTAAGTTACTTGTTGCTTTAAATACCTTATCGTTTTCGTCCATGAGTGGCCAATTTTTCAGAATTTCAGGCTTGCGAAACCCCAATAGCCTATGGCTGGATAGTTCATCAATACGACTTGGTGCACCAAATTTTTCCAGATACTCAGGGCTAGCCACAATGCGTATTCTGCTGCTACCGAGAAATACCGCTCTCAATGTTGAATCTTTAAGTTCACCAATGCGGATAGCGATATCCGTTTGTTTCCCGACTAAATCAATATTTTCTTCGCTTGTATTAAGCTCGATTTCAACGTCAGGATAAAGTGCCTGGTAATGGCTAATACAAGGTGCAAGCCCGTGAATTGCGAAGGGTGTCGCAGCATTAATTCGTAAAAGACCTGAAGGCTTATCTTTTTGGATTCTCAAACGCTCCTCAGCTAAATCAACATCTTCGAGTATTCTTCGAACTCTTTTGAGATAACCCCTTCCTTCCGATGTAACACTCAACCTACGAGTAGTACGACTCAATAACGTAGTTTCGAGCTTTGTTTCTAGCCTTGAGATAGTTCTGCTCACTGCTGCTGGTGTAACAGAAAGAATTTCTGACGCCCCTCGTACTGTTCCTGTATCTACAACAGCGACTAGTGCCTTCATCTCATCCAAAGTCGATTTCATTCGTTACCTTATGTAAATTCAAATTTGATTAATGTTAACTTAAACGAACATATCCTACCAAGTAAAGTTAGTACTCACAGTGACAACAACATAAAAACTTTGGAGACGTTATGTCAGTACCTTCATTTGGTGTAGGCACTTTTCGCTTAGAGGGCGAAGTGGTAAAAAATTCAGTATTAAACGCATTAGAAGTTGGCTATCGCGTGATTGATACTGCTCAGATCTATGGTAATGAAGCGAGCATTGGAGAAGCATTAGTTGAGTCAGGCGTACCTAGAGAAGAGTTGTACATCACAACCAAAATCTGGGTAGACAATATGTCTAACGCTAAACTCATCCCAAGCCTCAAAGAAAGTCTAGAAAAGCTACAAACGAACTATGTGGATTTAACGCTCATTCACTGGCCTGGTAAGAATGAAAATATCGAAGAGTATATGCAGGCTCTACTTGAGGCAAAGTCCCTTGGGTTAACTAAAGAAATTGGGGTGTCAAATTTCAATATCGAGCTATTAGATAAAGCCTTTGATGCAGTTGGCAAAGAAAATATTGCTACAAACCAAATTGAACTAAGTCCTTACTTACAAAACCAAAAATTAGTCTCATATATGCGAGAAAAAGGCATAAAAGTCACCTCTTACATGACATTAGCCTATGGTGAAGTTTTAAAGGACCCTTTGATTATTGATATTGCAGGGAAGTACAAAGTGACACCAGCGCAAATCGTGTTGGCGTGGGCATTAGCCAAAGAATTTGCCGTCATTCCTTCGTCAACCAAACGCGAAAATCTCATCAGCAACTTGCAAGCACAGCAACTCCAACTAACGAGTGAAGATCTGGATTTGATCGATGGTCTTGAACGTAATGGGCGTCAAGTGAGTCCAGATGGTCTTGCACCAAAGTGGGATGACTAAAATGAGCAATATATTGATAGTCAACGGCGGCAAACAATTTGCTCACTCCGCAGGAGCACTCAATAATAGCTTGGTCGAACTCGCTGAAAGCTATCTGACCGAGTTGAACCATGACGTCAAAGTTTCTGAGGTCGATACTGGATACGACATAGAAACTGAGATCGAGAAATGGTTATGGTCCGATGTTGTTATCCATCAAAATCCAGCGTGGTGGATGGGGATACCATGGATTGTCAAAAAGTATATTGATGAAGTGTTTACCATTGGTCATGGTCGTTTGTATCAAAGCGATGGTAGAACACGAAGTGATAGCAACAAAAATTATGGTTCAGGTGGTTTAATTCAAGGTAAAAAGTATATGCTTTCGGTTACATGGAATGCCCCACAAGAAGCTTTTACTGATCCTTCTCAGTTTTTTGAAGGGGTAGGCGTTGATGGTGTGTACTTACCATTTCATAAAGCGCATCAGTTCTTGGGAATGTCTCCTTTGAGAACATTTATGTGTAATGATGTCATAAAAAATCCTCAGATAGAAAATGACTTTGAAAGGTATAAAGCACACTTGAAGGACGTGTTTTCAAGTTAATCTAGAACGATACCGTCACCTTTGGGCTACACCTGCTTGTTTCGGGATTCTAAACTACCCATCCTCTTATAGTCAGGGAGGGTGGGTATCTTGGTAATACCGCATGATAATGAACTAAACATGCATTAGATTTAGTTGGTAAAACAGAAGAAAGAAAAGGTATTAAAAGCAAACGCACTAAGTGGATTTGGGGCAAAAACGTTTCAGCCAGAGCTGGCTGAAACGAAAGTGGACAGAAGCGTGTTAGAACTTTTGCTCTAATGAAAGCAATTCCGATTATCAAAAGTATGGAAAAGCTCTAAACCTGTTGCCAGTTTTACTTTATCACTACAACATTGTTGTAATGATAATACATAAGCGCTGTTTAATATCTTCGACTCTTTTTAGATAGTCGAACTCACTGTGCGAAGGTCTATGAGGTAATAAGGCACCAAATACGATATCCATAAGCATACCTGCATATAATTCAGGATCATTAACTGATAGTCTAGAACGGCTATGTTCCAGTTCTAACCACTCAATCAATAACTCTCTGGAACGAATTACTTCATGCTCATATAAATAATCCGTCAATTCCGGAAATAAAATCGACTCACGTGTTAACAACCGAAGAATAGCTTCTCTAGCTTTAGCTTCTTTAGCGACAATATCTAAGCGGAAAATACGAAATAACGTTTCTTCGATAGGCAATAATTCGTCGTCAGCTCGAGGCAGGTCAATAATCAAATGTTGATTTTCAAAAATAACAGCAGCAAATAGTGCTGTCTTGCTTTCAAATACTTCATAAATTGCTCGTTTTGACGTTCTAGCTCTACGAGCAACCTCAGCTGTAGTCGTCTTAGCAAAACCTAGCTCAACAAATGCTTCATAAGCACTTTTCAGAATAGACTGTCTTCTAGCTTCTCTGTTAGTAGCAACCGGTCTTCCCCGTAAATTCAGTTTCGTTTTATCTCTGATATTCATTTGATTACGCATTCATCTTTACTAGCTTTTACAATATATGGTACTGGATAAGTACCATATGTTACTTTAAACTAAATTTACTTTTTCCTCCTGATAATCCTTGGAATCCCATATTCCTGATTATCTCAGCGGGAACCCTCCAAACATCCAACTAGGGAGTATTGTTAGTGAAATATTTAATAATTTCATCTCTGGTGACTAGTACAATTTTATCCTCAATGTGTATCTCAACGACTGTAAATGCCGAGACCACCAGTAACTTTAAAGTTGGAGCAGTAAAAACCGATATTACACCGAATAACTTAACGGATATGAACCCAATGGGAGGTGATTTTACCCGTGTTCACGATCCGATTTATATGCGCTCCCTACTGATAGAAAATAAAGAAACGAAACTGGCACTAATCTCTGTCGATGTCATTGAAGTTGGGGACATGACTAAAGCACGCCAGAAAATCGAGAAAGAGCTGGGGATACCTTTTGACCATATTATGATTGTCGCCACCCATGATCATAGTGCACCTCGTGTTGGTAATGTTTCTCCCGGTGCCCTTGCTCACGACGGTAATTCAGCAACCAATAAATGGAGCGAATGGCTTTACGATACAATGGTTTCTTCACTGAAAACCGCAGAAAAAAAGGCACAATACGCAAAATTTGGTATTGCAAAAGGAATGGTGGACATTAACGTCAATAGAGATCTGTACACGAGTCAAGGCTGGAAAATCGGCTTTAATCCAGATGGTCCATCAGATAAAACTGTATGGGTAATGAAATTTGATAATTTACAAGATCAACCTATTGCCATTGTCTCAAATTATGCTGTTCATTCAGTCGTAACAATAGGTACAAATCAAATTAGTGGGGACCTTGCTGAAAGTGCAACTGATTATGTTGAAAAACAAGTCGGTAATGAAGTAGTCTCTTTATGGACCTTAAGTTCCGTTGCAGATCAAAACCCCAGAATATTTAATCCTCAACAAAACAAATCTGATCCATCCACCGCTTGGGAAGCAATGAAAGCACAAGGTATGTTGGTTGGCGATGAAATAATCCGTACTTCAAATAATATAAAAAATATGACACCTGATTTAACCATCAGTGCTCAAGAAAAAGTCATCCAGTGCCCCACTAAGCGAGGCGTCAGTGATATGGATAATATCAATCAGAAGGATGTCAGTAACGTAAGTCTTCGTCTTGAATTAATGATGCTAAATCAGACTGCATTAACCGGTGTATCAGGAGAAGTAGTGACAAATATAGCCAAACGACTAGAACAAAGCTCGCCGGTTAAAAATACACTTTTATTTTCTCTCGCTAATGATCGCATTGGATATATTCCTGATGATGCAGCATACGACCGCCCAATCTTCGAGGTAAATGGAAGCCCAATGCAACGTGGATGCGCAGAAAACGCAATTGTACAGAACTTTAGCACGATGATTAATGAGGCTTTAGCAAAGTCCAACTAATATTTGTTGAGTAAAAACATACAAATTTTACAGTAAACAAAAGACTTAAGACGACCACCCAATAACTATCAAGCTGTTCATATGAAAAAAATATTACTATACATCGTTATTATATCGGCATTAGCTGGATGCTCTATCTCCAACAATTCTGAATCTAAACAGGCATCTTCAATAAAAAACAACATTAACGTATCAAGCAATTGGGACTCATCTTATGGCGGAGTAAACAAGAGTTACGATACAAACCTGCTAAAGATGCGTGAAGAAATAGCTCCTCGCTTTCAGACACTAACATTTGCTGATTCCAAAACAGGTAAATCAATGACGTATAATCTGTACGTTCCTAAAAATTATGACCCTGATAAAAGTTATCCACTAGTCTTATTTATGGCTGATGCGAGTACTACAGGTAAAGGGGCTAAATCTCCCTTGATGCAAGGGTACGGAGGTATTATTTGGGCAAGCAGTGAAAGCCAGGCAAAACACCCGAGCTTTGTTTTAGTTCCTGCATTTTCTGGCCCTGAAAATGTAACAAATGATAACTGGCAAGTCAGCGATGAATTGGGTATAGCACTTCGTTTACTAAAACACGTAGTGTCAGAATATAGCATTGATCAAAATCGCCTCTATACAACCGGGCAATCAATGGGGGGAATGATTTCTTTCTATCTGAACGCTAATTACCCTGATTTATTCGCTGCATCTCTCTTTGTCGGTAGCCAGTGGGATGTGAATGTTTTGGCTCCTTTGGCAAAAAACAAATTTTTCTACATTGTGTCAGCGGGTGATCCAAAGGCATCAAAAGGAATGAAACAGCTCAGCGAAATGTTCCACCATAGCGGTGTACCATTCGCAAGTACCTCGTTTTCAGCCAAACTAGTACACAGTGAACAGGAAAAACAAATACAGGACCTTATTGCTCAAGGTCAGGATATAAATTTTGTCCAGTTTGACAAAGGAACGGTTACCCCTGATGGCACCACACATGGTGGTGCAGAACATATGTACTCCTTTGATTATGCATACCAACTTGAAAGCGTGAGAGACTGGCTATTTAAACAAACAAAAGGTATCAGTAACGCCAAAGCTCTTTATTTCCAGGCAAAAGATTCCTCAAATCAACAGCAGGCTTTTACATACATGCTTCGATCTGCTGAATTAAATTTCGGTATGGCACAATATGAAGTGGCTCGAGATTACCAAAAAGGGCTAGGTGTTAGGAAAAATACCAGTAATGCAATCAGCTGGTATAAAAAAGCCGCAACAAATGGTGTAAATCGAGCGTTACTGGATTTAGGTATTCTTTACTATAGTGGTACGGACGTAAATCAGAATTATCCTCTGGCTACAGACTATTTTACCCAAGCCTCACAACAAGGTGATATGAAAGCTCCCCGCTATCTTGGAATGATGAAAGAAGAAGGGCTAGGCACCAGTGTAAGCTACTCAGATGCAATGAAGTTTTATCAGGAAGCATCTGAACGAGGCGATATTACCGCAGCAGCAAGGATAGGCTCACTCTATGAACGAGGGTTAGGTGTTCAGCAAAGCTATGAACATGCTATTCAATGGTATTTAAAAGCCGCTCCCACTCCAGAAATCGCAGCAAAAAATGTCCATCCAAGAATTATGGCATTAGTTCGCCTCGGCTATTTATATGAAAATGGCTTCGGAGTAAAACAAGATAAAGACCAAGCTCTACGTTGGTATACGCTCGCCTCGACCGATGATAACTCTGAAGCTAAGCAAGCAGTAAAGCGTTTGAAAAAATAAATCCACAACAGAGAAAAGCAAGTTGTAAGCAATGGTATGGACACCTATTACCGCAAAATAACAGGATGAATCGTAACCGACTCCATAAATACTCTGTAACATGACTAAAATTTGGTCAACTAGATCGCCATACGTTTTAAAAATAGCTCGGTGCCTAGCAAGCTTTGGAGGCAATTTCGTGCTAGATATGCAAGGTTAACCTGACACGTTGATGGACAATTTCGTGCCAGCTAATAGATTGCTAGACAGAGCTGCTGCGGCTGAGCAGTTTTTTGATGTGTTTCAACGCCTCCACTAACGCTTTGAGCTTTGTGCTCTGATTTGCATGTTTTCTTTTCAAGACTGGGGTTTAGCAGTTCTTCAGGGCAACGAAGAAGCTCAACGAAGTCTCCCCAGTTGTCTATGAGAAGCATGTATATTTCTTCTGTACTCTTTAATTGTGGACTTCTACTGTGAAAGAAAAGAAAACGAGCAATGGCATGAGTATTAATTTTTAAAACGAAATCGAGCTCTATTGGTAAATCTTTCACGTTATCGCAAACCCCGTTAGCAAACGGTATCTGTACGCCAATCGTTTTTTGACTATATGGATCTCTCGTAAAAGCGTCTAACTTAGTACCAAGTTTTGCAGTATCAATTTCCCAGACAACATTACTAAAATCCCAACCGTCTAAATCAAACATGGTAAGGTGTGGTAACTGCTGGCGAATAATTAATGCTATTGCAGTAACAGGAGAGAAGGAACATTGATGTGATGTAGATAACTCATTAGTACGATGAGCAAAGTGTTTCTGATTAATATTTCCCTGCCGGGCTGTGAGGGGAGTATTACAGGAAAGGCACCGACAATCACATTTGTCGCCCCTTTCCACTTCTAAAATACTGACGACCCTTCCCGTTTTATTGCTTTTGGCAAAGGGCATTAATACCGCGAACTCAGACATAGCATATTCCTCTAACTAGTTAATAATAAATAGGTAAAGCATTACTGATAGCTATAATGCTGATCAAACATAACGGTCATTTCCTCGGCAGGCAGCGTTCGATAACAATTAAGCCTTTGTCCATTAATTGAAAGCTTTCCTCCCTCAGTAATCGCGACGACTGATTTCAAATATTTTCCTAATTTGATTGGGTTGCATCGGTCATAACCAACGATACCCATCTGATCACAAAAGTGGATGTAGTTATTGAAGAAGCTGGTTTTAGGAATAGTTTGTGAGTTTTCTAAATCGAACGCGATATTCCCATCAGTCAAACAGCCTTCATCCAGTACCCCTTTTAACCATACGGCCTCACTTGGTAGTGATTCCATGATTTGTTGTTGTGTCGCTGACGTCTTCGGTGCTTTGTGTAAGTTGTACTCTTCAATATCGTAATTTTTTAGAAAGTTTATAAACTGCCCCATCGCCTCATTAGAATTGATGGTTGTAAATAAATTAGAAAAATATTCTGAATCCTGTTTCTTTTTTTCTGAAACTTCGAGAATAAAGAAGCGGCGCTCATCATGCGTTTGAGGTACAGCCCAATCATTATTAGTACACATCATATAACGATGGTAACTATCAACTTCGATGGCATCTTTTCCCTTAGCTTCAATTGTCACTGTACTCTCAGTAATGAGTGTTCTCAGTTTCCCAGCGTCTTTTGCTGAACCACTCCAGAATGCCTCTTCTACCGTTACAAATAACTTATTGGCTAAATGGCTATTGAATGCACCCAATAGGTGTTTACCATCCTGCACTCTCATAGCGTGTTGCCCTAACATGCGTTCCATCATTACCGACACGGTGCTTTTACCAGTTCCCCTAGCCTCAGATTTTAAAACAACACAAACACCGCTCTTCTCTTCTGGCTTTTGTACAATATGAGCCATCCAAGCGAGCAAATATTTATAATCTTTCTTATTGCCATTACAAATGATTTCCAATAAATGCCAAAAAATGGGTTGTAAATGCTGTTCCCCTTCTACCGGCTCGATTGCAAATCCATGCCACATATTTAGAAAACGTTGGTCAGAATGATTCGATGGGTCAAACACCACACCATGATAGGTTTTACGATCGTGGGCTCTCATCCACAAATCAAAACAGTTGGCAGATTTTATCTTGTCATCTTGCAAGTAAGATAAATTGAGGTTGGCATAAAATGATTTCTTCTGCGGCACAGCAGAGAAAGTATAAGCAATATTACTTTTGTGGTCGATGGTTCTCTCACAGATCAGAGTTTTTCCACCATGCAAAACCACTGAATGACTGGAATTAAACAGACCAACAATAGAATCTCGATGTTCTTCTAAAGAATCAGAACCTGAGTTTTTACATAGTTGAAGTAATGAATCATACGCAATTGGGCTTTCTTGTTCAGAGACCAAATGGAGATAGGTTGGTTTAGTCGTATCAATGCCCAACCGCTGAATTGCTTCTGCGACTAAACTGATATTCGGTTGACGTTTACGACCTGAGAGATTCTCAATTTCATCAGCCACCTTTTCTGAATCGAGTTCGGAGTATCCCGAACGCTGCAACTCATCATAGACAGCATCAGCAATTTGCTTATTGTTAGGTTGCGAAGTAGGAGTTTGATAAAGCTCTTTAAAGACAGATAAAATCAACTTACTTTTTGCATCTTGCACCAATGCAACATCAATTTTATCTGCGTCAGAGAATGAAACGGGCATCTCATGCAATACGGCATCAGTTAATGCTTTCTCATGCTGGTATTGCTCGTTTTTTTTACGTGCGAAAACGGCCATAATATTATAGACTCTTGTTATCAACTGATAGAACGGTCTCGCCAAAGAATGAACTATCAGTGTGTTTTTGGAAGGCTTTGAATCTTATTTCAAAGCCTTTTTATTGGGCGGCTACATTGATAAACAAACCGCCATGTTTAATTGCTATGTTCAGCAAGCCATTGGTCAAAATCCTCTTGTTTCCATCCTAACGTCTTACCGCGAAACTTCACTGGTTTAGGGAAATGCCCATCACGAACCCATGCCCAAATCGTTTTGTAATTACGGTTCAACATTCCACATACATCAGTGTAAGTAAGAAGGCGAGCAGCTGTTTTATTCGATTTCATTGTTTTATTTCCTTAGTTATCTTGAGTGGTCTAGATAGTAAAAAATAATGAATTCGTTGGGATGGGGAACGTTAAAAATTCACATTCCCTACCCCTTTATTGATGCCATTCTCACCCACTGCCTAAAGCTATAATTTTGGAATGTCACGTCATGCTGTTGTTTCTGATAAAGCAATTCCGTAAAAGCCATATAGAACGTTGTCATAATGGACTTTCTCAACGAACGATTTTTCTCTATCACTTCTAAAATCAGATTGGCCTTAGCCGCAGTACTAAGTCCTCTCAGTTGCTCATCAGAACAAAACTGCTCAGCACGACTGGCAATCGAACTATTGAGGGTTTTTCCATCGTCAGCCAGATTAAAAAAGTCAGACACTTTCTTTTTATTATGAGTAAATAACATTGCACCAACTCTTAAAGTGAACAAATCAAATGCCTGAGGTGATTTGTCATTTTTAAGCTCAATAAACGGGTCGTTACCACGCATATATTCATGAAGAACTTTTGCTATATCGTGCAGCCTTGCTTGCTCTGGAGACAGTTTTTCCTTGTCGAACATTTCCCAATAATGAGTGATTACCCAATCTGAACAGAAACTCTTAAGTTCTGATAACTCGCGCCATTCAGAAGCATATTGATCATATTTATCCATTTCTAAGACGTCTTTGGTCTCTATTTTTTCCATTCTTTAATCTCCAAGATTTTGGCGTCTTCATGCTCTTCGTGTAACTTAGCAACCCAAGAATCGAGTGCTATACGTTTCTTTTCTAGATGATGTGAATGGTTATACACTGCCATGACTCCCGCCAAGGCGTGGCCAAGGAGTTGCTCCACAATATAAGGCTCAATGCCTAAATCATTCATCATGGTGGCAAACGTCCGTCTCAAATCATGAAGCGTCCACGGTGCGTTATGTCCGAGTAGCTTCCACAACGTACGACCATACCCAGAAACAGCTTCAGGTCTTTTCATTGTCCCGAGTAGCAGTTCTCCCGCATTTGTATCTTCTAGTAACTCTTCGATATAAGGTTTAATTGAAACAGGTATCGGCCTTTTTATTTCGGAGCCTGTTTTGCTATGTCGTTTAGGTACAGTCCACACCATTTCGTTTAAGTCCCATTCGTCAACGGTTGATAAACGTAATTCTTGCGTGCGGCAACCAAACACAATCAATAGATAAACAAGATTTTTGTAATACCAATTAGCTCTTAGACTGGTTGTCCAATACAAAACATCTAACAGCTCAGCCCAAGATAGAACTCGATCTTTCTTCTGTTGGTGTTCCGCTACATCGGTAATATTCAGATCATCTAAAGCGTTTGATTTAGCAAATTGACGGTTACGGCAATACTTAAGCGCCTGTTTCGCATTTTGCAGAATATAGCCACTCGCTTTAGGTGCTGCTCTGTGGTGTTTCCCATTAGTAATGTCATCAAACACTTTCACCCAATGGCGAGTTTCACATTTATCGAGAGGTATATTACCTATGTATGGGTAAACATGCTTTTCAAACTGAGCACGGTGCTTTTCATGGTTAGACCTATTTTTAGCTGCGTAATTATCAATCCAATAATCGAGCGCTTGCTTAACTGTCACAGCCTGTAAGATTTTTTCTTTCTCTAATAACCTTTCTAACTTAGGGTCTTGCCCTCCTGCTAGTAGCTTCTTGCACTCAACAGCTTGCTGTCTTGCCTCAGACAAGCTCATTAAAGGATAAGTACCTAAAGAGAGATTCTGCTGTTTTCCGTTATAGCGATAGCGGAAAACAAATGAGAGCGTACCTGTTTTTCGGTGATATACCGTCAATCCGTCTCGGTCTGCCATCTTAATAGGCGCTTTTTCGTGCTTTTTACCGTTAAGCGCTTTTAATTTTGAGTCAGATATTGCCATGTCCTAAGTGTCCTAAAGCTGTCCTAAGTACAGAAACAACTTAGGACACCCTAAGTTACTGTATTAAAACGTTTATTATCTTACTGTCCTAAGTGTCCTAAGTTAAATAGAAAAAGTGAGAATTTTTTAAAGTGAATTTGGAACCCACAAATAGAACCCACACTGGAACCCACAGATCAGCGAATACGTCAGAAGATACGTTAAGAAAAAATGAGAAACAAGGACTCAAAGAAGCCTTTAATAACAATGGATTAGTAATGTTAACTTGACATTACTTTACGTACGAATAGATGACAAAATTGAAAATACGGCATGAACTAAAAATTATTTTATAAATAATTATTTTATAAATAATTGTTTTAAAAAGACTTACCATAAATGGTAAGTCTTTTTTTTTGCTTAGCTGTAACAACAAAAAACAAAGCCAACCTGAACTAGGTTGGCTTTGTAATTAAGTATATGTGTCTTAACAGACTGAATAACTATGAGTGTGCATGGTGAGATTTAAGAGGGACAGGTTGTTCACTGTCATGAGGGATACCAATATCTCTTAGTTTCTTACCTGACATCAAATTCGCTTCAATAGATTCCAAAGTAACGCCTTTGGTTTCAGGAACGAAGAAGATAGTTACCGCTACAAATAAAATGTTACATACTGCGTATAACCAGAATGTTTGTGCAGTACCGATACCATTTAGAAGAGTTAAGAACGTTGCCCCTAACACCATGTTTGAAATCCAGTTCATTGTTGTTGAACATGCGATACCAAAATCACGACCTTTAAGAGGTTGTACTTCTGAACATAGTACCCACACCATTGGTGCAGCACTCATAGCATAACCACAAATACAAACGATTGAAGTTAGAACGGCTAAGTAAGAGAAGTACACTGGCGCTTCACCAGCCAATACAAATTTAAGTAATAGGCCTAAACAGAACATACCGACACCCATTACAGTAAAACCAATTTTCAATGCAGGTTTACGGCCCCAGCTATCAGCCATACCGATGGCAATAAAGGTTGCAGCAACAAAAGCGACACCAACAAGCACCGTACCAAACATTTGCTCCATGTTACTGGTAAAGCCAGCCATTTCGAAAATTTTTGGTGCGTAATACATCAAGATGTTCATACCCGTAAATTGTTGCATGAACTGTAGAACCAAACCTAGGCCTACACTGCGGCGGAAGTTTTTGTTTGCTTTAAAAAGAGCAAAACCTGATTGTTTTACTTTCAAGCTTGCCACAATCTCTTGAAATTCTGAGCTAGCAGCACGTTCATCAATACGTAGAGACAACAGCACTTTTTGAGCTTCTTGCATATAACCACGCGATGCCAACCAACGTGGCGAACGAGGCATGAAATATACAGAAAGAATAAGAATTACCGTTGGAACAAGCAGCACAGCAAACATCATGCGCCAGTTACCAGTTTGAGCAAACCAAGTGTCAGAAAGGAACGCGACCAAAATCCCAACGGTTACCATTAATTGGTAAGTTGCAATACGACGACCACGAACTTCTTTATCTGACATTTCAGATAGGTAAAGTGGCGCAGCGAAAGACGCGATACCGATAGAGAAGCCTTGAACAACACGGAAGAACAACATGACATTGATGTTCGATGCAAAGGTACAGCCTAGCGTACCAATGGCGAAGATGATACCGCCCCATAGTAAGCTACGTTTACGTCCAAGACGTGCAGATAACCAGTTATTTGAAATTGAGCCTAACGTAGCACCGAGCATCATGGTACTTACAATCCATTCTTGTTGGTGGATTGAAATACTCCATTCCGATGTGATAAATGGTAGCGCTCCAGAAATGAGTCCGATATCTAAACCGAAAAGTAGCCCCGCAAGAGAGGCGGCTACTGAAACGAGAGTATTATAGTTAAACATTTGATTATTATTCCTCATTAGTAGGGTGTCTCTATAATATGGAACCCCGATTTAGAAACATTTGAGGAAATCTCACGCTTACAAACTGAGCGCTTTTATGTATTTTTTTAGCAAAAAAATACATGTAAATGATGGGTATATAACCGATATGATGAACACAGATCGATAACTATATGTTTTTGAAAAAGAATGAAAAAAGCCAGACTAAAACAGTCTGGCTTTTTACTACATATGATTTTGTGAACGAGATCTCTTATTCAAAACAGTTCCTGATATTGATTCACTGAATAGGGATAGTGGATACTTTACGGTCGACCGAATTCGCTAACTCTTTCATTCTTTGAGCAACAGGAGCATTGTTTAACACAATATCTTGCAGCGCCTCGGCCCAATCGGTTGTTGTTTCAAAAAACATCGGTTGCGGTGTGAACTTAATACCGACATTATCGATAATCTTCATGAAGGTTTCTTCGTAGCCCGTGATTCCTTTGATAACCAGTTGCCACTCTTTTGAATCCCAAATAGATTTTCGAACAGGGTTAACAAGATAATTATGTGTCGCTCCCCAGAGCATCTGTTTTTTGCCGGTCATGTATTGCATAAACAGCCAAGCAGCTTGTTTATGTGCAGATGAGTTGCTCATGGCCAGCGACCATATCCATTCATTTGCCCCCTGCACGCCATTATCAAATACTGGCATTGGCGCAAAAGCAAGGTTACGCCCTTCCCTAGAATCTGGATCTTTATTCATGTAAAACCCTAGGATATCGGCGTCTAGAGCCATCGCAGCTCGCCCATTACCAATATCATTCATCACATTGTACCAAGTGTAGAATGACCACTGTTTAGGTCCACTTTCTTTAATGAGTTGAGAATAAGTCTGGGTGACTTTAATCGATTCAGGCGAATCTAGCAGCGACACCAAACGACCATTGCGAATGGTAAAATCTTTCGCCCCAGCATTAGAAAAAGCACTCATGTACCCTGGATGAATGGTCGCCCAAGATAAGCTGCCACGTATGGCAGTCCCGTAGGAATCAATACCATTCCAGCCATTCAGTTCTTTCGATGTTTCTAACAGTTCATCAAAGGTTTGGGGCACTGTTAGTCCTTTTTTCTCCAATGCTCGCTTATTATAAATCAACACATTCGCTTCAAAACCAAGTGGGATTGCCCATAGTTTTCCAGTGCCAACAGGATGCCCAGGCGTCAAATCCCAGCGATCGCCGTTTAATACCCCTTCAAAGAAATCTTCAATATCAAACTGACTTTCTGTTCTATCTGGCTCGTTGATAAGTGCATCTAAATACTGCACATGACCCTTCGAGGCGTAATCCCATAATTGATATGAGCCCGTCATAAATACATCGGGAGAATGATCGGAATTTAAACCTGCCGTTAAATTTTCGAAGTAGGTATCTTCTGTTGTCACTGAATACGTGACACTAATGCCCGTGAGTTTTTCAAATTGGGGAATTTGTAGAATGATGGCATCAGCGTAGGGATGCTTGTTCAGTTGAACGTTGATTGATTCTCCTTTTGCAGAAGTCCAATCAAATGCAGCATTTGCTGGAACGCTTACCGCCAGCAAAAAGGTGGATGAAATAATGATTAACGATAACTTACGCACATAATCGCTGAAATGACTCATCACTCAATGATTCCTTTTCATGATCTCTCAGACTTAACCCATGGCATCTCATCATCAATTGATACTCATGATATTTATATTTGTTGGTACAGTAAGATCAGTATAGGCAGAGGGAGAAATTAGCCCAAAAACAACTCGCAGTTTATCGTAGAAAAACACAGATTTAATGCAAATCAAGGCTCATCATGCCCTGAAACAATACGCGATCATGGTAAGTAGACCTGCTACCGACTACTAGAAAAGTAGTGAGTTAATTATTTTCCGTTTCATTCAACGCAGCCAAAATAGAGCAATGGCTGGCATCATCATCCACATCACCACAGCAGGCATTATTCATTTTTTCCAATGCGCTGCGAATGCGTTTTAACTCCGCAAGTTTCTCATCAACCAAACGTAACTTTGCCGAGGTAATCGCCTTTACTTCAGCACAGCTATGTTCGGTTGCTTCAAGTCGAATTTCCATCAACTCTTTGATGTCTTCTAAACTTAACCCCACTTCTTTGGATTTAAGAATAAAGTGAATCTGCTGTAAGTTCGTTTCATTATAAAGTCGATAACCCGATTCACTTCGACCAGCAGGCACGATTAAGCCATTTTTCTCGTAAAAACGCAGTGTATCAGTAGAAACCCCACTACGTTTGGCAAACTCACCGATTTGAAACATCTGAAGCCTCTTTAAATTTTTCTTGAAAAACACTCTTTTTGCGATTATTTTGCGCATGCCAAACGATTGCGCGAGCTTTTTCTTAAGAGATTAGTTAGAATGTGCGCCATCAAATTTGGGATTAAAGGTCTTTACCAAAACTCGCCAGCGCGTCCCTAACATTGCCGCGTAATACTCAGTTTTGGCAAGTATCTTTCGTCACTAACTCCAAGCATTTGAGGAAAAGGGAAGCATGAATAACGCTCGTCCAATTCGTCGCGCACTCATCAGCGTATCAGATAAAACTGGCATTGTTGAGTTTGCACAGGCACTCGCACAACGTGGTGTCGACATTTTGTCTACCGGTGGCACTGCCCGCCTACTTGCAGAAAAAGGCATTGCTGTAACAGAAGTTTCTGATTACACCGGTTTTCCAGAGATGATGGATGGACGCGTAAAAACGCTTCACCCTAAAGTTCACGGTGGTGTACTAGGCCGTCGCGGTCAAGATGATACCATCATGGAAGAGCACGGCATCAAGCCTATCGATATGGTTGTTGTTAACCTTTACCCGTTTGCTGAAACAGTAGCAAAAGAAGGTTGTACTCTTGCTGATGCAGTAGAAAACATCGATATCGGTGGTCCAACTATGGTTCGCTCTGCAGCGAAAAACCATAAAGATGTCACTATCGTAGTAAAAGCTTCAGATTACGACCGTGTAATCACTGAAATGGACGCAAACGATAAGTCTCTCACTCTAGATACTCGTTTCGATCTAGCTATCGCTGCATTTGAACACACTGCGGCTTACGACGGTATGATCGCGAACTATTTCGGTACAATGGTTCCTTCTTACGGCGAAAACAAAGAAGGCGACGAAGAGTCTAAATTCCCTCGTACGTTCAACATGCAGTTCGAGAAAAAACAAGACATGCGTTACGGTGAAAACAGCCACCAAGACGCCGCTTTCTACGTTGAAAGCGATGCACAAAATGGTTCTGTTTCTTCCGCTAAACAGCTACAAGGTAAAGCGCTTTCTTACAACAACATCGCTGATACTGACGCAGCACTTGAGTGTGTGAAAGAATTCGACGAACCAGCTTGTGTTATCGTAAAACACGCCAACCCTTGTGGCGTTGCAATTGCAGATAACATTCTTGACGCTTACGATCGCGCATTCAAAACTGACCCAACATCATCCTTCGGTGGCATCATTGCGTTCAACCGCGAGCTAGATGCTAAAACAGCAAAATCGATCATCGACCGTCAATTTGCTGAAGTGATCATCGCACCGAAAGTAACGGCAGAAGCGGTTGAAGTCATTGCTGCGAAGAAAAACCTACGCCTACTTGAGTGTGGCGAATGGACTGCACAATCCACTGGGTTCGACGTGAAACGTGTTAACGGTGGCCTATTGGTTCAAGACCGTGACCACGGCATGGTAGCCTTTGACGATCTAAAAGTCGTGACTAAACGTCAACCGACCGAAGAAGAAATGAAAGATGCGCTATTCTGCTGGAAAGTAGCGAAATTCGTGAAATCTAACGCGATTGTATACGCGAAAGGAAACGGCACTATCGGTGTTGGCGCAGGCCAAATGAGCCGCGTTTACTCTGCTAAAATTGCAGGTATTAAAGCGGCTGATGAAAACCTAGAAGTTGCAGGCAGTGTAATGGCGTCTGACGCTTTCTTCCCATTCCGTGATGGCATTGATGCTGCGGCAGAAGCAGGTATCAAATGTGTTATTCAACCTGGCGGTTCTATTCGTGATGACGAAGTTATCGCTGCGGCAGATGAACACGACATGGCGATGATCTTCACTGGTATGCGCCACTTCCGTCACTAAGACACCCAGGCTGCCAACCTTGTGTAGGCAGCCTCATTTTTTACACCTCAAGCTGCAAAATGTAATAGTTTAGGTGTTATATAAACTCTCAGTAAGTCCTCACAGTACAAGGATTCAAAGATGAATGTATTGGTAATCGGTTCCGGCGGTCGTGAACACGCTCTAGGCTGGAAAGTCGCTCAAAATCCAGACGTAACGACTGTTTATGTTGCACCAGGTAATGCAGGCACCGCTCTTGAGCCAAAGCTTCAAAACGTTAATATTGGCGTTGAAGATATCGATGGTTTAGTGGCTTTTGCAAAAGATAACGCGATTGAACTGACTATTGTCGGCCCTGAAGCACCACTTGTTATCGGTGTGGTTGATGCATTCAATGAAGCAAATCTGCCAATTTTTGGTCCAACCAAAGGTGCAGCGCAACTTGAAGGTTCAAAAGCCTTTACGAAAGATTTTCTTGCTCGCCACAATATCCCAACTGCAGCATACGCAAACTTTACTGAAATCGAACCAGCTCTTGCTTATGTTCGTGAACAAGGAGCTCCAATCGTCGTTAAAGCCGATGGTCTTGCGGCAGGTAAAGGCGTTATCGTTGCGATGACACTTGAAGAAGCTGAAGATGCGATCAAAGACATGCTCGCGGGTAATGCCTTTGGTGATGCAGGCAGCCGAGTGGTTATCGAAGAATTTCTCGATGGTGAAGAAGCAAGCTTTATCGTGATGGTGGATGGTGAAAACGTTCTGCCAATGGCAACAAGCCAAGATCACAAACGCGTAGGCGATAAAGATACAGGTCCTAACACTGGCGGTATGGGTGCTTACTCACCGGCTCCAGTTGTAACCTCTGAAATCTATGACCGCATTATGGATGAAGTTATTTATCCAACAGTACGTGGTATGGCTGCTGAAGGCTACCCATACACTGGTTTCCTCTATGCTGGCTTGATGATTGATCAATCAGGCACACCAAAAGTGATTGAATATAACTGTCGTTTCGGTGACCCAGAAACTCAACCTATTATGATGCGTATGCAATCAGACATGGTTGAACTCTGCCAAGCTGCTATCGCAGGTAAGCTAGATCAAATGGAATCGAAATGGGATCCTCGCGCGTCAATCGGTGTCGTACTTGCAGCCGGTGGTTACCCTGGTAGCTACAATAAAGGCGATGTTATCACTCTGCCAAGTGGTGAAATTGAAGGCGAGAAAATTTTCCACGCAGGTACCACAGATAAAGAAGGGCAAGTTGTCACTAACGGCGGCCGTGTTCTTTGTGCTACTGCGCTGGGCAATACAGTTTCAGAAGCTCAACAACGTGCTTACGAGCTTGCTAAGACTGTAAGCTGGGATGGTATGTTCTATCGTAACGATATTGGCTATCGTGCGATTGCACGCGAACAATCTGATAAGTAATCACGGTTATCGATCGCAAAGCGCAGACTGAGTCTGCGCTTTTTTTATGTCATTTAGAACAAGCAATAATAGAAGGCATTAATTCTTTTCATCAAGTAGCTCTGGACGAGTCACACATTGATGCTCACTATCATCCAAAGTCAGTAACTTTTCGATATAGATGGTGTTATTACGAATCTTTCCAAGAAACGCAATGTAACTATCAATCGATGCGAGTCGATTAATCACAAAATCCGGCAAGGAATCATTGAACTGAACTCGAGCATATTGTCTTGCCCGACACGTTACAAACTTCTCTCCGTTCCATACACCTTGGATTAATTCTAATCCTTGCTTGTCTTGCTCTTGAGTTACTTTAGAAACGTAACGGGCTTGCTGAATATATTTATCGATTTGTTCTGTCGTTAATGGATACACTTTACCATCAATCCGATAACGTTGATAAATAGGCTCACCACGAACATCAAAACGCAGTAACGTTTCGAAAGAAACTACTTTGCCATCTTTACGCTGAGCGCCAACTCGGGACACTTCTCGTACTAAGTTATTGTCCCAACGATAACTGGTTTTATACCAATTATAAGCGCCAGAAATAACATAATCGGAAGCACTGACTGGTGCTTTGTTTTTTTCTGTGAACCAATAATAACGAGCTTCATCACCCACTCGCTCACCACCACTATACAACTCTGTTTGCGGTTTTTTTAAAGTTGGGGATGTCGAACTGCATCCAGCCAAAACGCTAAGCAACAGTATGGAAGCAATTCTATATTTCATATTAGAAGCTAAATAGAGATGTTCAGGAAGGAAAGAAAAACGCCGAGGATTTCCTCGGCGTTTATCAAATATTATTTCACAGATTCTTTTAGCGCTTTACCAGCTACGAATGCTGGAACATTTGCTGCTGCGATTTGGATTTCTTCGCCAGTTTTTGGATTACGACCAGTGCGAGCTGCACGGTGGTTTACTTTGAATGTACCAAAACCAATTAGTTGAACTTGGTCACCATCTTTAAGTGCACCTTCAACAGCACCAAGTGTAGCTTCAAGAGCAGATTTAGCTTGTGCTTTAGATAGATCAGCTTTTTCTGCGATAAAGTCGATTAATTGGGTCTTGTTCATTAGGTTTCCCTTCTTTATAGGTTATCGAATTGACTTCACTCTAAAGCATAAATAGCCCGTATGGCAAAGGTTTGTCGCGCAAGTTTGGTGACTCTGACGCACTTTTAACCATAATATGAGTAAGAGCTCACAATTTGTTACTCATTGACCAATTTATACGACTTGTTTTGACGCACTTATCACCTTATTTAATAAGTATAAAAACACGTCAAAGCCTGATTTGGCCTGCATTTAACGGGCATTTCATATGCAACTAGTAATAGTAAACCATAGCAAGAAATTTTCTGCGCTGGTGACGTAATACACTAAAATCATAAAAAGGTATGATAAGGATCGACAATGTTTTTGCTTTCCATCTACATTAGCGTGGCGATCGGTATCTCATTTATCTGTTCGGTCTTGGAAGCGGTGTTACTGAGCCTGACTCCAAGTTACCTCGCCCAACTGCGTCAGCAAGAACACCCCATAGCACCCACATTAATGGCGCTTAAATCCGACATAGATCGGCCTCTCGCTTCTATCCTTACCTTAAATACGATTGCTCATACGATTGGAGCGGCAAGTGCAGGCGCACAAGCAGCTGTCGTATTTGGTAGCGAGTGGTTAGGCGTTTTTTCGGCAGTTCTCACCTTTGGTATTTTGGTGCTCTCAGAAATTATTCCCAAGACTATTGGTGCAGCCTACTGGCGTCAATTGGCCCCTCTCACAGGTCGACTATTGAAATGGATGGTGATCATTCTCGCTCCCTTCGTATGGTTTTCACAACAGATCACCAAACGTCTACAGAGACACCACACCATGCCCAAATATCGTGATGAGATTTCAGCGATGGCGTTATTGGCAAACGAGAATGGCGAATTTGAAGAGGGAGAATCACGTATTCTTAATAACTTACTCGCACTACAGCGCATTCCGATTACTCAAGTCATGACACCTCGTATTGTTTTATTTCGAGTCAGTGCCCTATTGACGATTAATGAGTTTCTCGCCAGCCATAAAGACACTCCTTTTTCTCGCCCTCTCGTGTTCAGCGATACCAAAGACAACATCATTGGCTTTGTACACCGACTAGAACTCTATCGCCTCCAACAATCTGGGTTTGGAGAAAAGCAGCTTGGTGCGGTAATGCGCCCGTTGCACGCTTTAATCAAAACTCAAACACTGCCTAAAGCATTCGAACAGATGATCGAGCAACGCCAGCAAATCGCGATGATTGTCGATGAATATGGAACCGTCCAAGGCATTGTGACTTTAGAAGATATTTTCGAATTTCTACTCGGTGAGGAAATCATTGACGAAGCCGATCATATTATGAATATGCAAAAATTGGCGTTTGAACGCTGGGAAGCTTGGAAAAGAAAATATGGTGTTATTGAAAGCCGTGACGAAGAAGATAAAGCATCTAATGAAGAGCAGAATAAGTGAGTATAGACAAGCTTTGGGATCATAGGGTTCCAATTACCCCAAAGCCTGTACACATAATATAGACACGCGAGAGTAAAAACATAACACATTGATTTAATTGTAAATGTACAACTTACAGAGCTTTTGGATCATCATGTATCTAAAGCTCAACAAGCTGTACATCCCTTTCCTTAATGCCCGCTTCTATGGCTTATCATACAAGTGAGCAACCATATCTAAACGTGCCGTCCAGGGGTCTGATACTGTGTGTGAATATGCGACACCTCGATTGGAAAACAGCATCATTTCATGGCCATCATCCTGATACAAATCCCAAGCAGGTATACCCTCACCATTAGGATCACCACGTTTGATAAAGTTAACCCAATACTGATGAATTAACGCTGCCATAGCAGAATCATTGTTCGTTAACTGATCACCATATTTTGCTTTTACTGTATTAAATGTATATGGAATATCAGTCGCGTGGTAAGCACCTGGCCATTGAGACTTCAAGCTATCAGCCACGTATCCAAACCGATAAAAATAGGCGTCTCCACCTTGTTTATCTACTTGCTGTGCGACAAAACGAGCAGGCTCAACCATTAACCTATCACTGGCTAATGCCTGAGCTATCTCCTGAGGCTGAGTGACCCCGCTTTGTTTATAAGCGGCTAACGCTTGGTGGTAGTTGGCGTTGCCAAATATCGCTAAGGCTTGCTGCGTTGACGTCACCGATGGTGCAAAACCGATATCAGAGCTATTTGCTCCGACCATAATAGGCATAGCAAGCCCTTTACCTGACATGTAGTATTCTTGTGGTTGCTTCACCATGATTCGTCCATCAAGCATTGGCCCTGCATACGTTGGAGTATTCATATTCATCATATTCATATCATGCACAACTTGATCTGCAGAGAGTGAACGCAGCTTTTTCAATGCCTGCTCGTTATTGCCCTCAATCCCCCATTGTTTGGCAAAAGCAACACCTGTCGCTTCGGCTGAATCAGGATCAGAGAGGGGCACACCAAACCGTTTTGCATGTTCCCATTGTCGTCCTAAACCAGATTGGATGATGGCTTGATTAAATAGCCCTTTCGCCTTAGGCGAGGTCAGTAATACATGCTCAGAAAAACCACCAGCAGATTCTCCTACCAGAGTGACCTGCTTGGGATCACCACCAAACTTACTGATATTATTTTTTACCCATTTCAACGCGGCTATTTGATCCATAAAACCGTAATTACCTAACGCTTCTTCTGGGTATTTACGCTGTTGCTTGGTTAATGCTGGGTGGGCAAAAAAACCAAATCTTCCCAATCGATAATTGAAGCTAACCGCGACTATCCCCTGTTCAGCAAACTGGCTGGCATCGTAAACAGCAGGAGAAGCCCCACCATTGACGAATCCACCACCATAAATCCATACCATCACGGGTTTAAGTGATTTTTTATCTTGCTTAGGTGCCCATACGTTAAGCACTAAACAATCTTCAGATGGAGCCGTCCCCAATGGCGCCGCATCGCTAGGAAAAGGCTTCTGCATACAGTCATGACCATACTGCGTCACTTGGCGTATGCCATCCCACGCAGGTACTGGTTGAGGAGCGCGCCAGCGCAACTCACCAATAGGAGCCGCCGCAAAAGGGATGCCTTTATAAACATCGATGTTGTCTTGTGATGCCCCTTGAATTTTCCCGGCATCTAACGAAATAACCTTTGTAGGTTGCGCCTGCACCATACCTCCCACTAGCGAACAAGCCATGCTCAAAACGCCAGCCGCTATCGTTTGTCTCATTTTCATAGGCTTCTCCTACGCCATAGCTAACGATACCTTTAGAAACATCAAAGGGAGCACCAGCTCCCTCTGTTTATCATGTAAACACTTATAACCACCAGATTTCAATGTGCTCAGTTGTAGGGTCTGGAGCACTGGTTTTTTTAGCAGAGAGCTGTTTAAGTAATACCTGAGCTTGCTGTATCTGTTGTTGTAACTGAGTGATCTGCTGTTGAACAGTTAAATCTTCAGCAGACACACTAGTACTTAATGCCATCAATACAGCAAGAGACAAGGGTCTAACGGTGTTACCACTGGTAAGAATATTTGCTCGTTTCATCGTTATTATCCTTTATTAAGGATGAGTAAACTCGCACTGAGCTCAGGAAAACTCAGTGGAGATACTCGGTTAGGGTGCGAGGTAAGGCGTTTTAGTCTTTGTTATTTCGCCTAAATATCTTATCCAATCATCATGACTGGCCTTGGTCTGGTGCCGCTAATGTCGCGCCACGAGATTGAATAATATCTTGATACCAATAGAAACTTTTCTTACGACTGCGTGCTAGAGAGCCTTCGCCATTATCATCGCGATCAACATAAATAAAACCGTAGCGTTTAGATAGTTGCGCAGTAGAAGCACTGACTAAATCGATTGGGCCCCAAGAGGTATATCCCATCACTTCAACACCATCTTGAATGGCTTCACCAACTTGATAAAGATGGTCATTAAGATAGGTGATACGGTAATCATCAATGATTTCACCGCTTTCATTCGGTACGTCTTTCGCACCTAAACCGTTTTCAACAATAAAGAGTGGTTTTTGATAACGATCGTATAAGAAATTCAATAGGTAACGCAGGCCAACCGGATCGATCTGCCATCCCCACTCAGAGGCCTTTAGATATGGGTTTGCAATCATCTGCAGCATGTTGGCATCAGCGTTATCCGCTTGCTTAGGATCTGCGCTAGCACAACCTGTCATGTAATAGCTAAAAGAGATGAAATCAATGGTTTCTTTCAGCGCTTCTTCATCTTCTGGTGTGATATTAAGTTCAACTCCCATATCACGGAATTTGCGCGTCATATAACTTGGGTAATAACCACGCGCTTGAATATCACCAAACATCAACCATTCGCGATTTTGCATTAAGGTTTTTACCATATCGCTTGGATGGCAAGTTAATGGGTAAAGCATTGCACCCAAAATCATGTTACCGATTTTGGCATCAGGAATAATGTCATGACATAGCTTCACCGCTTTCGCACTCGCCACTAATTGATGGTGAATCGCCTGAAAACGCGTCTGCTCAGTACAATCTCTTGGTAGTCCAGAACCGGTGAAAGGTTCGTGAAGAGTGACGTTAATTTCATTAAAGGTAAGCCAACGTTTTACTCTGTGACCGTAACGCTCAAAAACGGTTTTAGCATAGCGAGTAAAACACTCAATCACATCACGACTGGCCCAGCCTTGATACTGTTTTGCCAAGTTCAATGGCATTTCATAATGAGAAAGAGTAACCAATGGTGTGATATCGTGCTTTTCTAACTCATTAAATATGCGATCGTAATAGGCCAACCCTGCTTCATTTGGCTCTAGATCATCACCATTCGGGTAAATCCGACTCCAAGCAATTGACAGTCGTAGACAGGTAAATCCCATCTCAGCAAACAGCGCAATATCTTCTGGATAACGGTGATAAAAATCGATCGCCGTATCTTTAATGTTGTAATCCCCAGCTTTGCGGTCAACTAATTCACCATGTGCCCCTTTAGGTTGCACATCGGACGTGGATAACCCTTTACCATCAGATAGGTAAGCACCTTCAACTTGGTTGGCAGCAATCGCGCCACCCCATAAAAAAGATTCGGGAAATTGAAAACTCATGATAAATACGCTCCTCGTATGGGTGTGTTGAGACAAAAAAAAACCTGAAAGCACGACCACTCCCCACACGTGGAGTGCGCTTTCAGGTTTTGCCCGCAGAGTCACTGCGGTAACAATCCGAAAAACCCTAAAAAAGTAATTAGGCAAAAAAAGACCAAAAAAAAACCCTATATCTACGCCCAGTTAAAAATACAAACAGTATTTTGCTGGATAGATATAAGGTCTTGCCTGCTTATGCAGTGACAATCCATTATTGCCTGTCCGAAACTCTAAAACACCATCGTCTTACGTGGCAATGGAAAAGATTGAAACCTGTGATAGCTATCACCAAGACGACTCCACTTTATCGTTAAAATAACCTATGTTACTGATATTTATATATTAACTATTAATTTACTTACTTTGGCTCACAAAGTAAAAAGGCGAAAGAGAGCAAACTCACATTTAATTAACTTACTGGTTGAATAATGGGAACGGTTGCCGTTATATATGAACTTAATTGGATTGTTACTGCTCCTAGCAGGCGAAACCTAGACACGATAAAAGCCATAGAAGCTTTTACGGGCTAGGTTTTTTTGTATCCAGCTTCTGTTAATCCAAGCCGGAAAAGTGCGTGAACATGCAAATTGAAAAAGTGTTAAATAACAACGTCATTATCTCAAAAGATAGCGATAACAAAGAGATCGTTATTATGGGAAAAGGCCTTGGTTTCCAAATGAAGCCAGGGATGGATGTTGCTCTCGATAAGGTAGAGAAGATATTTCGTTTAGAACAAACAGATGATGGCAGTATCGACTTTCGCTATCACAAACTGTTGGCGGAGATACCCGTCGATCTGCTACTAGCAACAGAAACCATTGTTGAAACCGCACAGAAAAAACTGCCGGGTGAATTACACCCAAGTATTCGTATTTCGTTGGCTGATCACCTTTCTTTCGCATTAGAACGGTGTATTCAAGGCAAAGAAATTAAAAACGCGATGCAGTGGGAAATTAAAAAGCTCTACCCACAAGAATTTGCCATGGGGATGGAGGCACTTGAGATCATCAAAAACATCTCAAATATCTCTTTTCCTGAAGATGAAGCTGGATTCATTGCTCTGCATTTAGTCAACGCGCAACTGAGTGAAGACATGCATAACACGATTGGGATAACTAACCTCATTCGCGATATTATCCAAATCATTAAGTATCAATTACGAATTGAAATAGATGAAGAAAGTCTAAATTATCAACGCTTAGTGACACACTTAAAGTTTTTTGCTCACCGTTTGATGCATCGTGCATCTGTAACTAGCGATGATGACGCACTCTTTCAATCGGTACGATTGCAATACCCGCAGTCTTTTGCTTGTACACAAAAAATTTACTTATTCGTCGAAGAGAAGTTTCGTCACGCGATGACTCAAGAAGAGATGATGTTTCTCACCATTCATATTGAACGGCTGAGACGTTCTATTTAAACCTCATCATGAGGTAATAACCAATGCCCCTACTCATGGGCATCCTACCAAGGAAATATTCTTGGCAAAATAATGAGTTGTTGATTCGGATTGTTACTGGTTAAGCAGGCAAGACCCAAACCAAAGGAAACGATTATGAAAGCGCATTTTCATAACCACATTCTTATCTGGGGACTGCCATACATAACGAAATGTCCTCTAAAAGAATGTTCACCTGTTTGCGCAGTGATAGAGGACAATATAAATGAGTAACAAATACGATGAATTAGCCCAAGAGATTGTGGAAAAAGTGGGTGGTGCAGACAATGTTGCCAGCTTGATTCACTGTGCCACTCGGCTGCGTTTTCAACTGAAAGATATCTCTCTGGGTCAAGCAGAAGCACTCAAACAAAACCCTGGTGTTATTACCGTGGTAAAAAGCGGTGGCCAATTTCAAGTAGTCATTGGTAACCATGTATCCAGTGTTTTCGACGCCATTCAACCCTATATTGGCGCTCCCTCTGACGATGCGGATTCAGCCGCTTCTGATCAAACGCTCCTTAATCGCGTTATTGATATTATCTCCAGCATCTTTGCCCCTATTCTTGGCATTATGGCAGGAGCCGGTATTTTGAAAGGCTTAATTGCACTCTGTGTCGCAATGAGCTGGATGGATGCATCAGGAGGAACTCACCGCGTCATGAACGCGGCCGCGGATGGTATGTTCTACTTCCTGCCTATTTTCCTTGGCTACACCGCAGCGAAAAAATTTGGTGGTAAACCGTTTATCGGAATGGCAATAGGTGCAGCTCTGGTTCACCCAGATGTAATGGGGCACTTTAATGCTATCTTTGCTGCTGAGTTGTCAGGAAAGACGATTCCAAGTGAATATTTCCTCGGTATCCCAATCAGCTACATGAACTATGCCTCCTCTGTTATCCCTATTATTCTTGCTTGTTGGTTTAACGTCATACTAGAGAAACGCTTTAATCAATGGTTGCCTGATTCAATTAAAAACTTGTTCACACCTTTCTTGTGTTTGCTAATTACTGTACCTCTCACCTTCTTAGTGATCGGCCCTATTGCCACCATGATTGGTGAAGGTCTATCAGCTGCCTTTATGTTTGTATACTCAGCCAGCCCGGTCATCGCCGGTATGATCATGGGCGCTCTATGGCAAGTTTTGGTAATTTTTGGCTTACATTGGGGCTTAGCGCCTGTGTTTATCAACAACTTAACTGTCAATGGCTTCGATGTATTTGGTCCAATGACTCTCCCAGCCGTATTCGGTCAAGTGGGGGCGGCATTAGGTATCTTTATTATTGCTAAGAACAAACAAACACGCGCTTTAGCAGGCTCAGTCGGTATAAGTGGATTCTTCGGTATCACTGAACCCGCAGTCTACGGTTTGAACCTACCCCGTAAACAACCGTTTATATTTGGTTGTATTGGTGGCGCTATCGGGGGCGGTATCATTGGTTTCTTTGGTACTAAAGTCTTTTCGATGGGGATTCCAGCCATCTTCAGTATCGCACAATATATCCCAGATACCGGGATTGATATGAGTGTTTACGGTGCCATTATTGCCGCTATCGTTGGCATTATTGTACCTGCTGTTTTAGTGGTGACCTTCTACCATGAAGAAACGAATGAAGAACCAGTGCCACAAACACCACCAGCAGCACAAGCTCATACACTATCGAAACCTGAAAAAGAAACATTAAGCAGCCCATTTTTTGGTGAAGTAATTGATTTAAAAGGTGTAGAGGATGAAACGTTCGCCAGTGAACTCATGGGCAAAGGCATCGCGATTATTCCCGATGACGGCACCCTATATTCACCCGTTGATGGCATCGTCGAATCCATCTTCAAAACCAATCATGCCTTTGGCTTAAAAAGCGATCACGGCGCTGAAGTATTAATTCACGTAGGCCTTGATACCGTTCAACTCAATGGTGAATTTTTCACGCCTCAAGTCAAAGAGGGTCAACGGGTTAGCCAAGGTGACGTACTGCTGAAATTTGATATAGAAGCTATTCGTGCGAAGGGTTATGACGTGACAACACCTGTCATCATCACGAACACCGAAGAGTATCTCGACGTTTTACCTTCCTCCAACCAACCGCATATAGACGCTCGTTCACCTATCTTATCTTTGGTGTAATTAACCCAAAGCAAGAAGCCACTCAAATGAGTGGCTTCTTTTTGTATATCGGCATTGATAAGCATTAGCTTACACACTCATACCAATATTACTGATGTTTTCTTCGCGTAGCTCTAAACGTAAGTCTTTTATTAATTGAATGTCACGCTCTTGTGCTTCTTTCAAAGGTCGGAAAATTGCCCACTGCACATCCCATTCAGCGCATACCGCTTCATTACTCTTTTGGTTTTCGTTAGTGATTTCTTCACTACCTTGTGCTTCTTCTAATTGAGCAACCGTACGCACCGATACTTGGCTAACATCTAAAACAAATTCCAATAAATTATCACGATCAAGCAAGCCATGCAGCAATGTAGCCAGTGCCTCACAAGCATCAATTGCAGGGTAAACTGCGTAAAAATCATAATCTTGTGAAGTTGGAATCAGTTCTTCCAATTTCTCTAGCTGGCGCTCAAAATTCACTTTGGCATTTTTTACCGTAAGAATTTCCCACACGCTATCTAGAATTTCTCGGTAAACACGTGCTGGAGCAAATTCAGTATGTTCACAAAAAACCGCATAGTTTGGATACATACGTTCACATAGACTGACCATAAAGGTAATCTGTTGCCAAGGCTCAAACTTTTCGAGTCGAAGCTGTAAAGGATTCTGTAGCATAATCACTCAATCGTTGCAGAAAAAGACAGCGGCAGTGTACTGGATAACCAGCAGGGAAAAAAGCCACCAATATGAACAATTTTAACCATCACTTGTATATTTTAACTGAACACGACGATATTTACCGCCAAGCGATAGAAAACACTCACCTTGATGGCCTAACAATCACAGATAACCGTGCAGAAGCGACTATCTTGTTAGCCGCACCACCAATGGCCGCATCGTGTATCAACGATTTTCCTAACGTAGAATGGGTCCAGTCAGTATATGCTGGTGTCGATGCCCTAACACTCCACCCAAAACGCACCGATTACCTACTGACCAATATTAAAGGTATTTTTGGCCAGCTTATTTCTGAATACGTAATCGGCTATATCATTAGTCATTACCGCCACTTTCCTTTATATCGTCAACAGCAAAGCGCAGAGCAATGGACTCCGCATCTTTATGAATCGCTCTCGGGCAAGGTGATGGCGATACTCGGCACCGGCTCGATTGGCTCTCATCTCAGTCATGCCGCATCGGGGTTGGGCATTGATGTTATTGGGATAAACAGCAGTGGCATCCCCCCTAAAGCAGGGAAATTTAGTCGCACCTATCATGTTAATGAACTCAGTGCGGCGCTTTCACAAGCCAATATTATCGTAAATACCTTACCCGATACGGAACAAACCCGAGGCCTCATCAATGAGGAGGTTCTCTCCCATTGTTTTCGCACATTAATCTTTAATGTCGGACGAGGGAAAACCGTGGTTGAGTCAGACTTACTTAATGCCATCGATAAGGGCTATGTGGAACACGCTTTCCTTGACGTATTTGAGCAAGAGCCGCTCCCTGAGCTGCATCCATATTGGAAAAATCACGCAATTACTGTTACTCCACACATTGCGGCATTAAGTTTTCCAAGCCAAGTGCTCGAACAATTCATTCATAACTACGACTTGTGGTGTACAGGGTTCCGCTTAGATAACGAGGTAAGCTTTGACAAAGGTTACTAAGCAACTCAGGTCAAGTGATGACCTGACCATTTTAATGCAGCAGGTGCGCCAATGCCGCACCTGTGAGCCTCATTTGCCACTAGGAGCCAATCCAGTCATCCAAGCTCATCATAATGCACAATTGCTGATCATCGGTCAGGCTCCTGGTACGAAAGTGCACGCGACCTCCATTCCATGGAATGATCCCAGCGGCGATCGCTTACGCCAATGGTTAAACCTCGACAAAGAAACGTTTTACGATCCAACCAAAGTCGCCATCATTCCTATGGGGTTTTGCTATCCGGGCAAAGGAAATAGCGGCGATTTACCACCACGTAAAGAGTGCGCCCCCCTATGGCATGAAAAGCTATTAACCTTATTACCTAATATCAAAACCACATTATTAATTGGTCAGTATGCACAAAACTATTACCTGCAAGACAAACCCAAAACATTGACTGAAACAGTAAAAAACTGGCAACACTGGGCTCCAGAAAAAATCCCACTCCCTCACCCATCCCCAAGAAATAATATTTGGCTTAGACGCAATTCTTGGTTTGATAAGGAACTCCTTCCTTATTTAAAAAATATTGTATCCTGATTTCCAATCATAGAATTCTTAGACTTTAAAATCAGTGTCTTGACTAAGAGAAAATGGGTTTTCGCTGCAACAGTATTTTAATGTGATTTAGGTATATCCATAAAAATGAAAAATTCCAGATTTAATCCAGATCACCCTATGAACTTAAAATACATAGTAATAATTATTACTAGTATGCTTTGCAACATATGTACTATAAACTGATTAAAAGGTTGTCGCGAGATAAGACATAAAACCGAAAGGAACGTTTATTATGCTGAAATATATTGTAATCATTCTTGTTGTAATCGGTATATATATTGGAGTGACGTATAAAGATGATATCACTGGAAAAGTGGGACAAGATCGAGTCGAATCCATTCAAGAGCATGTAAACGATACAATTGAACATGGTAAAGAGACAATGAAAAATACATTAGATAAAATCAATAACGAATAGATACAATCTATTGTCTATTATCATTCAACATAAAGAGCTTTCTTAATGGCTCACAACCTTTAATACTAAGCTCTATACACCTAAAGTATTTAAGGTAAAGCACATTAAATACGATTCTAACCAAATCTGAATATAGACTGATCACCCATTAACAGAAGCGGCCAAAGAGTGGATTATGATAAAAAAAGGATGTTTATTTCTCATTTTAACGAGTCAACTCTCTGGCTGTGTTTTTCCCGAGCTCAGTAGTTCTCCTGTCTATATTACCAATGCAGCAGAGCCGATAAAAAAGTCGCAGAGCAAACAGATTTTTGTCTTACCTGAGGCTATTCCGGTTACCTCGCCAGACTTTGAAAAAATTAAGCTCCGAGTGCCTAAGGCCCCTCTTGTCCAAACAATTCAACAACAAATCGAATCGTTAATATTAGAAACAGGCAATCAACTAACGGATAGAACAGGCATAGCACAAACCGACCAAATGATAAGAAGCGAAATATTACAGGTATCACCGAACCTTACCGCTCTTATCCCTTCGTCGGATTACATGATTTACCCTCGTATTAACGTTGAGCCGTTAACCAGCCGGTTCGAACAGGGATATCAATATAAGGGCCGAAAAGGTGAACTTCAGTCGGTTCCTACTACATGCTTTTATGCTCAAACCGTCAAAGTTACCGCCCATATCTACGATGTGAAGGCAGACAAAGAAATAGCAGCGGTTGATATGATCGGTAAGCAAACTGCGACCATCACCCCAAAAGTGCCGACACACCGATGTCCTATGAGCCAAGCCCACCAACAAGCAATGATCGTGAATGCCGCGCGTAAAGCCGTGCTTTATCATAAAAATGATGTGGCTAACTACATCAAACCCGTTGGCCCAGTGCTACAGCTCAGAAAAACGGACAACGGTGACTCTTATCTCGTAAAAATAGCCTTAGGAACCAGTAACAATGTAAAGGCGAAAATGGAAATCGAGTTTTCACGGCTAAAGCAAGGCAAAGCTTATAAATTAGGTGTGGGCTATATCATTAATAATCCAGATGCCATCCAGCCTAACTATGCTTGGGTCACCGTGAAAAAAGAGCTCGCACAGCATATACAGCGTGGAGATATGGCGGCACCAATCTACGATATTTGTACCAATAACTTAGCGCCCGAGTGTATGTTCGAAAGCTATACGAACCTGACTCAGATGGAAGAGACAGCGCTTTAATCGCTCAATAAAATGCAAGAAGCCTTCCAATGGAAGGCTTCTTTTGTATCACTAAACAGATTGTTCTACCGCAAGTGCCCGGTTCTCAGCAATGGTTGCAGAGGTCCGTTCAAAGGTGAGCGACATTCGCTCAAAACTACCGCGAATCAAATCATATTTATCGTGAGGAAGGTTTTCCTTTGAGAGCCGTTCGAGTATTCGGTGGCACGCATCACTAAACGACGACGTACCTTGACCGCGATAACAACTCATAAAGGCATCGGCTAAAGCCTGTTGCCAATGCTCTAATTCCCCATCCATTCGACTATCACAACTGCTTTTAATAACTTGACGCAAACGCAAAGACACATGGCCCAAGTTTAACGCGGTTAAACCTAGGTCAGTCATATCACGATTTTTACTCATCCCTTTTTCATAGGTAGAAATACGTAATAAACGATCGCCCATGCGCGCATTAAACCAAGTTTCTCCTAGCTTATGGTGTGGAACCTGAATCAAATCGTTATAAGTATCTCGCATTAACCGATTCATCATCAAATTCAAACTTGGCCCTGTGATTAACTTGAAAAGCCACAGCAATATCGTTACCCCAACAAATATGGCCATCGCATAACTCACTGTATAATCAATGGAAAAAGAGCGAGTCATATTCGTACTTGGCATAACAAAAATAGTAAATGGAATACTCATCCCCAATGCGTAAGGTAAAGTTGGACGATTTGCCAGAGGTAATAGGCTAATAAAATAAGGGCCAGCGAGTACCAAAATCAGAATCTCAAAATCACCAGAGCTTTCGGCCAACAGTGGCAAAGCGAAGAACAAGGCCATGGGTAACGCAATTAATATCCCAACCAAAATACGTTTCATCACAATGGTTAAGATCATCATAGGTAACCGCGCCATCATAACCGAAAACACCACTGGCAATATCATGATCATAAGCACCGCCGTTGCGCCGGTACCAATCCAAAGCCCAGCACCAACCAAAAACATAATGGCACTGCGAACTCCAGTCGTTAAGCCCACCAGCGGATCGCGGTGCGACATAATACGAATCGCGTTAAGCAAAATGGGTTTGGAAGTAGTAATGGAGTTATATCCCTTCAAAACCATGATTAACTCAGCACTCAACTCCAGCGCTATTTTATGGATACGCGCTTCAAAAGCGGTTTTCGCGACTGAATTGTTGGCATAATAAATTTGTCGACGCCGCAACTTTTGCGCCATCTCATAACACTCATGGTAATCCTGAGATTTCTCCATGGCGTTGAAGGTCTCACGCATTTCATCCAAAAGGTTTTTCAAGTTATCTGAAACTAATTCATCGTGTTTACGTTGCAGACGACCAAATATCTGAATCAATGCCAATAAGGATAAGGTTTTATTCGACAATAACGTCGCAGCTCTACTTTGCCCGGGGCCATCAGGGCCTTCATATGCCACCGCACTAGAATCATCATTTAACGCTGTCAGTGATTCCAAAATACCATCAATGGATTGGTGACGATCATCGTGAGAACCGGCCGGATCTAACTCTAACGTAAAGTACTGCAGAGTTTGGTTAATGACACTGCGAGCATGAACCTGCAACGCATCACGGACTCGAACTGGCCAAATCATCGTACTGACTAAGGCGGCACAAATAACCCCAATGATGATTTCACTCATACGAGCTTGAGCGATTGCAAAAATATAGGCGCTGTTTGTTTTAGACGGCTGAATCATAACGAGCAAAACAACCAAGCAGGCTGTCATACCAGCCATAGCGAAGGCATAGACTAGGTTTTGCCGACGAACTAATGCCGATAGTGCCGAGTTAATTCCCAACCATAGTGCTAGCGAACCAATCGCTAGCTCTGGATAAGCAGAGAATAACTGCAACACAAAGATAGCGAAGATGCCCCCGACCAGTGTGCCAACGATCTGACACAAGCCTTTTTCGATCACAAGGCCACTTTCAGGACGAATCTGTAGGAAGATCGCCCCGATCATTGCCCAATAAGGACGATCCAAGTTAAAAAACATCGCGATATAGAGTGACAGCGCCATGGCTATCACCCCTTTTACCGCAAACTTAACCGCTTTGATATCGGGAAAGAAAATGGCATTAAACAGTATCCGCATATTACTGTTCTTGCTCTTGGTTCATATGAATGGAAACGGTCATCCCCGCACTTAAATTCACGTTTTTATCCACGGAATCCAACTGAATATCAACCGGAATACGTTGCGCTAAGCGCACCCAGTTAAAGGTTTGTTGAACTTGAGGTAATAATTGGGAATTCCCATTGGTATTGGTATCAGCTATTGCTTTGCCAATACTTGTTACCTTGCCAGTCAATGGCTTACCGCCACTCATCAAAGTAATCGTTGCAGTCTGACCAACATGAATCATCGGGACTTTTGTTTCTTCGAAATACCCAGTCACGTAAAGCGATCCATCTTTCACCAACGACAATACCGACTTACCTTTGCTGACATAGTTACCTTGGCGCAATGTCAGGTTAATAATGGTCCCGTCAGCAGGCGCTCGAATAACCGAACGCTCCAAATCAATTTGTGCAGCTTGAAGTTTTGCTTCGCTCAGCTTTAAGGCAGCTTCTGCTAACTTTGTTTTGATACGGGCACTTTCTGCCGTTTCATCACTCACTAATTTGCCGTTAGTACTCAACTTCTTACGACGTTCGTATTGATGCTTGGCTAATTCTAATGAGTAACGATCACTTTCCACCTGAGCTTCAAGTTGTGCAATGGTCGCTTTATAACGCGTTGAATCGACCGTAAAGATAACGTCGCCTTTGTTGACGTGTTGGTTATCTTTCACATCCAACTCGGTTACCCAGCCAGACACATCAGGAGCGATAGTAATCACATCAGCGCGAACTCGGCCATCACGAGTCCAAGGTGAATACATATAGTGAGACCAAATCCATTGGCCTGCTAATAATGCAATCACCACGACGGCTAGAGTCAGTGAGATACGTACTGTTTTTGACATAATTTTTTATTAGCTCCCAAGTAAATATACGACTAAAGCGAGATAACAGACGTAAAGACCGACTTCAAACCAAGCCGCTCTCCAAATTTTGGCATATACACCAGTCTTATAAAGAATCACCCGCGTAATCCAAGATAGGATAAATGCCAATGGCGCAAATAAGACCAAGGGGCTAAATAACAGCCCGCCCAGCGCTAATTCTTCAAACATATCGGAACATATCCCTCATCAGTACTTTATTAAGCGTATACATGCCATCCCCAACAATGTATGAATAAAATATGATAATCCAACCCTTCTCAATGAACACTCATTGAGAGGAAACCATGATCAAAACCCCCAGCATTGGCTTCAAGCCATAATAAACGTCACGCCTAACCTCAGCCTGAAGCAGTGGTTGCATGATAAGATCATTAGTTCGTTTGGTTGCTGCCTGAGGAATTATCCTTCGAATCTTACGGTTACTGTGGCATTTATTAATAAACCACTAATCCCAAGGAGTATAAGACAGGATAGAGAATACTGCTCGATAACTTAGACACACAGGCAGTGATAGAACACCGAATGGTTAGTAATGTCTGTCTTTAGGTCATCGTCATCTCTATTAATCACATCCCTATTTTTATCCTTAAATGTGATGTAGTTCAATAAATTATTCGGATGCAGACTATTTCTTAATAGGAAATAATATCTTAAATAACTCTGACACAGGCGTGATTTTAATCAGTAATTAAAAACCCGTTCGTAGCGAGATACTCGTCTTCCTCACCCACGGACTCGCTGTGATCCCCCTCCCCAACCCTCCCCAAAGGGAGGGAGCTTGTCCTGCGTATTAAAATCCGATTGGAGTTCGATGTATGCTCAGTAAACTCGATCCAGTTCTCTACCTTCCAGAGGAGTTAGAAGGGGTTACACCAACGATCTCTTAGATTATTGTATTTGTTATTCATACCGTATTCGNATTTCTACACACTNTNCACGNTCAACGGTGTCCTNACCCACGGACTCGCTGTGATCCCCTTCCCCAAAGGGAGGGAGCTGTCCTGCGTATTAAAATCCGATTGGAGTTCGATGTATGCTCAGCAAACTCGATCCAGTTCTCCACCTTCCAGAGGGAGTTAGAGGGGGTTGCACCANCGATCTCATCGCTAAGTTCATCGACAANTCATNGGGTTAACAGTATTTCCGAACGCACCACAATTCCCTCACCCACGGACTCGCTGTGAGCCCCCTGTACAAAGTGGACATCGTTTACGTTTTAAACCGGGGACATGGTTTACACCTGTCCCTAGCTTAGTCGAACAATTCTCTTCTGTCTTTCATCCAATAATCCTATTTTCATGAAGGAAAAATAGACTTCACTGACATCATCATTAAGCTGACGAAGCCCAATTGATTCGCCGGTTAAAGCAGAGTGGACGTACACTAATTGACCTTTCCATTTAATTTCCCCGCTATGTCTGACTTTTCTTATTTCTATATCAAGGTCGTAGTTGATTTCATACTTATTGGGAACATAAATCCTTGGTGAATATTCATAATGTTCTGCAGGTCTTGTTCT
>NZ_WEKT01000026.1:0-62926 GCF_009874545.1 Vibrio eleionomae
CCGCCACATGTGTGTATCACTGATATCGAATGAAAAAACGTTCAAAGGTGGAGTAAAACGCAAAAGGAAGATGGCCGGAATGAGTGAAGCGTATTTAGAGAAGGTTCTCGCAGCCCTTTAATGATGGGCACCTTCATGCTTTTGCCCTGTGTTACCTTGGAATTGACCGCAAATCGGCGTGATGATTGCCCCATTCAAGGGTTGGATAATCAATATGTCATTTAGGATTTAAAATCCTAATTTAAATAACAATTTACTCTGATGAAACTAGTTTATATTGTCGCGATATAAGAATAAAATCAGCACGTTAAATTATGGTTATGTGCCGATTTAGCTCAGTAGGTAGAGCAACGCATTCGTAATGCGTAGGTCGTCAGTTCAACTCTGATAATCGGCACCATTCTCGCTTTATCCTCTTGCTTGATTCATCAACTATTAGAAAAATTGCACCAGAACCAAATCATCCGTATTTGTGAATTATGGCTAACATCCTTGCGGCAAATAGCATAAGATACACGCCCTTTACCATACCAAGTACAGAATCACACACGTAATGACAGATAATTCACAGCAAGCAACGTTTACCAGCCTCGGCCTAGTGTCCACTTTAGTTGAACGACTACAAGAGTTGGAATATAGCCAACCGACCCCCATTCAATCTGATGCTATCCCACATATACTTGAAGGAAGGGATCTTGTCGGAGGTGCAAATACAGGTTCGGGTAAAACGGCTGCCTTTGCTTTGCCGTTGTTGCAAAAGATCCTTGAGCAAGATGCGATGCAGACTCGTCGTGGTAATTTTGTTTCTCACTTGGTTTTAGTTCCTACTCGTGAGCTGGCATCACAGGTCGCGTATAGCATTAAATCTTACTCGTACCATCTAAGAGACAAACTTAAAACGGTGGCAGTGTTTGGTGGCGTATCGGTCAACCCGCAAATGCTCGCATTACGTGGTGGTAGTGACATCATTGTTGCAACACCGGGCCGTTTGCTTGATTTGGTATCGAGTAACGCGATTAAGTTGGATCAAGTGAAAACTCTTGTGCTCGATGAAGCTGACCGTATGTTGAGCCTTGGATTCACTGAGGAACTGAATAAGATTCTGGCACTGCTACCTGCGAACAAACAGACCTTGCTGTTTTCTGCTACGTTTCCTGAAAAGGTAACGAACTTAGCTCAAAATCTGCTTAAAGACCCAGTAGATATTCAATTACAGAGTGCAGATGCAAGCACATTGGTACAGCGTGTGTTCAGTGTGAATAAAGGGCAAAAGACGGCTGTGCTGGCGCACTTAATCAAACAACATCAATGGCGCCAAACGTTGATTTTTGTGAATGCCAAAAATGGGTGTAACCATCTGGCACAAAAGCTGTCGAAACGTGGCATTACTGCCGCTGTATTTCATGGTGACCAAGGGCAGGGAGCTCGTACACGTGTACTTGAAGAGTTTAAGTCTGGTGAGATTCAAGTTCTCATTGCGACGGATATTGCCGCCCGTGGTCTGGATATAGAAAAATTACCTGTCGTGATTAACTTTGATTTACCGCGTAGCCCGGCAGATTATATGCACCGAATTGGGCGTAGTGGCCGTGCTGGTGAAGTGGGCCTCGGTATCTCGTTGATTGATTATGACGATTATCATCACTTCAAAGTGATTGAAAAGAAAAATAAATTTAAACTTGAGCGTGAGCAAGTGGAAGGTTTTGAAGTAGAAGATGATCAAAGTGAAGCTTACTTTTTGCCTATGAAACCACGCGCGAAACCTGCCGGTACAGGTAAAAAGAAGAAAAAGCGTAATCAATAAAGTGGCAGAATGATTAACTTGTTTTGGTCTTTGACTGTGAAATGAATGAGAGCCCTGCTTGCTAAACCAAGCGGGGCTCTATTGTTTAATAGATTACAGCAAATACAGTGAAGCCCCGATAAAGAAGCCGTCGACAGAGCTTTTTACTGCATTATTTAGTCCACCAAAGTCTGCAAAATCAATTTCGAACGCTCGGTAACCAGCTTGAAGATCTAATTCGATTGAATCGGCTTTGAACGGGTATTTCCAACCCACTTTGTAATCGTATTGACCTTCGCTAAAAATACCCTGTGCGAAGAGGATTCCGGTCACTGCAGAGCCTATTTCCACCGCGCCAAAGACATGGCCTTTGATTTTGTCTAACGATTTCTTTTGACCACTTAAATAAGAGTGACCAAGAGCTTGTGACCAACCGCCTCCAAGGCTTAACAACCCGTAATCGGTATTAATGATGTTGTAATATAAGGAGAGATCCTGTTTATCATAATTTAATGTATTGCCATTAATCTCAGTTGTTGCGGCGCGCATGTTAGGAATAATTACGATTTTAGGAGTATAGACAAAGCTTGCCATATAGCCTGATTCATCACCGTCTCTAGCGCCATTCACCTGATAATTTTGACGCCAGAAGTTATACTCAATTCCATCGTAGCTACCAATTATTGCTGGTGTGCCTGCGTCTGCAGCGAATGCGATGTTAGTCAAAAAAGGTGCACTCACTGCACATAAAGTAACGAGTGTTTTTTTCATAAATTTTATTTTTAAATAATAGCCAACCAAAGAGGATGAATATTACTTTGAATGGCCAGTATTTAAAATAAAATAATAAATTTAGATGTATTTATCACGATGTTTACATTTTATATATAAGTAATATTTAAAGTGAGAAAACATTAATATTAACTTTGATCTTTAATTTAAGATGCATTTTTAAGTGCTACTCATTTGATCCTTCGGACTGGGAAATCAATTGCTCCCTATGCTGAGTCATCCAGTGTGCGAGTGAATCTAGAGTGGGTTTTAAAGTTAGCCCCAAATCCGTTACACAATATTCCACTCTGGGTGGCATTTCTGGATAGACTATTCTGCGAACGAGCCCCAAGTGTTCAAAGGCGCGCAATTGTTTGGTCAGTTCTTTTTGCGTAATAGGTCCTATTGCTCTTTGCAATTCACCAAAGCGAATTAGATGATTTGTTACGATTAACCGATATAGAATTGGAATCGCCCATTTACCCGAAACAATATTTACGAAGTCAACCATGGGACAAGGCGGACGATAATTTTTATTTTTCTCTTTAGTATCCATTTGGTACCTACTATACAATTGAAACTATAGGTCTAATAATGCTCCCCTATGTACAGAAAAACAACGGGAGATGTCATGGCGTTAAGACTACAGAATAAATATGCTTTAATAACCGGAGGTACCGCTGGTATTGGATTAGAAACGGCAAAGCAGTTCTGTTTAGAGGGGGCAACGGTTGCAATCACAGGCCGTAGTGAAAAGGGATTAGAAAAAGCAAAAGGTGAGTTAGCAAAAGACACACTACTGATTCAAAATGATTCATCTAATGTTCCTCAGCAAAATCATTTGGCTGAAGAAATTAAAACAGTATTTCCAAGACTAGATATTCTTTACATCAATGCAGGTGATGTCACACACAAATTATTAGATGAATGGGATGAAGAAAGCTTTGATCGTGTGATAAATACAAATTTAAAAGGACCTTTCTTTCTTATTCGCTCACTGTTGCCATTGTTATCTGATTTAGCCTCTATCATTCTTTGTGGAAGTGTTTCTGCTCAGATAGGGTTGCCCCAGAGTAGTGTTTATTCTGCAAGTAAAGCAGCATTAATATCACTTGCTAGAACATTATCCGGTGAGCTAAAACATCTGGGAATTAGGGTTAATGCCTTAAGTCCCGGTCCTACACAGACAGACGCATTCGATAAGTTTGGTCTGCCCGAGAAAGAACAAATAGCCTTAATTAATCAAGTAAAAGAATTGGTGCCAATGAAGCGTTTGGGTACGCCACTAGAATTAGCAAAAGCAGCCGTTTTTTTAGCTTCTGATGAATCTGCTTATATGCTTGGTTCTGAATTACTCATTGATGGAGGAGTAGGAAATTTATAAATATATTTGTTATGGCCAATATCTATTGGCCACTAGTCCAATTCTTTTCCGAGGCATCGTTATTACACCGTTTCATCGACGTGCTTAGTTTTGCAGTGTCTATCAACCCAGTAGTCGATGCTGACAAAGCGTCCGGCGCCGGTGAACAGTAGTGTTAACAGCATAATGAAGTAGGTGGCTGCGAATTCGATGCCATTTTTTAATACCGTGAAGCTACCCGCTTGGGTTAGCCACTGATAATTGCCATGCGCCTTTAACAGGGAAATGGCAGCGGTTTTGCGCTGCTGTGCCTCTTCAATGAGGTCGGAGCGCCATTCCCAAGGAACGGTCAGCTGAGTTTCTGGTAACGCATGCCAGCCATTTTCCCAATGGGCAGTCGTTGCAGCAACAATCATTGTGATCATCAATGGAATCGTCATTATTCGTAGGCCAATTCCTAGTAACAGGGCAATACCGCCTATAAATTCGGCCGAGCCAGCCAAGATCGCCATTGCCATCGGTGCTGGTAAATGTAGGTATTCACCAAAGTAAAATGCCGTATTATCGAGGGCATTCAATTTGTGCCAGCCCGCCAAAATGAAAATGGGGGCAAGATAGATTCGAAGTGCTAATGGACCAAGAAAATCGATATGCCTTAGTGCTTTTAGTAGGCAGTGCCAATGATGATTCAATCGATAAAACATAGTCATAGTAACCCCTAGGTTGCGTCGTTATAGCAAAACCTGCTGCTCAGTTAATTGTTCGATAACTTGTTGGCAATGATGGTAAAAGGCATCATCACAAGGTCTACCAAGTTGTACGGCGAGACGTCGCACAAGTGCTTCTTCAGTGAGTGGGCTTTCGCACAGTTCATGCAGTATCAATAATGTTGGTGCATTGGCAGAAATAAATTTAATGTCATGGGTCGCGGTTCGAAGCGCAATCAAATACGTTTCTTGTGGTGTGTCTGGTATCCAGTCCACGCATAATTGTTGTACGGGCCAAGAATATACCAAAGGGATCACAGGTTGATTGAGGGTCAGTTTACCTAACGTTGGTTCGATGGAGTCCACTTGCACCGTCTCTAGATAAAGCTCAACCCACTCATAATGTGCGAGATCCGTAAACCAAGCAGGAAGTTCATCAAGGTAATGACTTTGTTGTATGAATTCCAAAAACTGATGGGGAATATCGCGAAAGAGAGGCGATGGGCTACGCCATTCAGTAAAAAAGTGTTGGCAGAGCTGTGTCCATTGCGGTGTCGGGATTAAGCTACGGGTCACAGGAAAGCATTGGTTAATGAATCCCGCCACATTATTGTTTAGCAGATCTTTGTAGATAGCCGCACGATTATGATCAACACAAGGTGGTGGCGGGCTCGTATCATCAGCTCGCAAGTAACGACCGAAAGACAATTGAAATTCCCTAAGCGAATTTGGTGCGGACATGGTCCTCTCCTTGTCTGGCATGAGAGAAGCAAGCTTGCAGCTGCTTGATGGTATCAACCTCTTTGAGTAAGGAGGTCATTCCTGGGTAATTGAAATCGCGCTCGAGGCAAGTGGCGAGGTTGGCATCGTTGATAACCGAGTACGCGTCGGCCAGCAACTGCCAGACAGGGTCAATCACATCAGCACCATGACTATCAATAATGATGCCGTCGTCTCTGGTGTAATGGCCTGCTACATGGATGTAACCCACTTTATCCAGTGGCAGTGCGTTTAGGTAAGTAAGCGGATTGAAATGGAAATTTTGGCTGTTAACGTAGATGTTATTGACATCAAGATGCAAAAAGCAACCAGACCGCTGGACGATTTCGTGAATAAACATCTCTTCTGACATCTCAGCGTTATCAGGCCTTAAATACGTTGAAGCATTTTCTATCCCTATTTGCATTCCGAGAATCTCTTGCACTTGCTGGATACGGCTTACTAACCAGTTAACTGCCTCAAAAGTGCAAGGAATCGGCAGCAAATCGTATAAATGGCCGTCATCGGTACACCAAGAAAGATGTTCGGTGTAAAAACGAATTTGATGATCATGAATGAACTGCTTTACCTGCTGTAAAAAGGGCTTGTCAATCGGTTCTGTTCCGCCAAGGGAGAGGGATAAACCGTGGCAAACAAACGGATATCGTTCAGTAAAATCGTGCAGATCAGCGGCGAAACGCCCTCCAAGTCCTAGCCAATTTTCAGGGGCAATTTCAAAAAAGTCGACATTGGGGGGCGATTGTTTCAGATCGTTTAGCATTTCTCTGCGAAAGCCTAACCCTGCGCCTTGAAGTGTGTGCATACATGCTCCTTAGCAGTGAATGGGAGAGGAAGCCTCTCCCATGCTAGAAAATAGATTAGCTACCGCATTTTCCTTCACCGCATTTGCCTTCCATGGTTTTCTCTTCTTCCATCATCGTTGCGCCGCATTTTGCTTCACCACACTTGGCTTCGCCACATTTCGCATCCCCCATTTTTCCGTGATGAGAGGCCAGTTGATAGCCAGAATCTAGCGGTTGAACGCTAAATGGATTATCGCTAGCGATTGCTGTACCTGATGCAAGTGCCATTGATGATGTTAAAGCGATAGTAGAGAGTAGAGAGGTTTTCATAATATGTTCCTTTTAAATCATGGCTAATGTTGTTGACGGCGTTTAAGTTCCTCAAGCCGTTATTTTCTGTTTTCAATCATTAGTCGTACTCACCAGGGCAACTCTTACAGTGAAAGGTAATATTTATCGAAAATAAATCACTGAATTTTATTTTTTAATTTTAACTGATTAATAAATAGTGAATTTATTTAATGATAAGCACAAAAATTAATTATTAAATTGGCGTCGTGAAGATATATCTCAAGTTGAATCCGTGACTTTTAGTCTTAATAGAACTGCAAGATAATGTTCATATTAGACGGTTATGTTGGATTCAGGACTAACATCGTCAGGCTTATATACCTAACTGATCACAGACGCTGGTGGAGAAAAGCTTTGCAGCGGAATCATGAACCGTTGGGTATATCAATAATAAAGAAAAGACGAATGTTGGTATTCGGACTTACAGTCTTATATCAAGGAAGCGTTCAATGTCTCACGAATCTAATACAGTTGATAAAACCAATTCAGTCGATAGCAGTCGTCGTCGTATGATGCAGTTCTTAGCCGGAGCGCCTTTATTGCCTCTTGCTGGAAGTTTTTTAACCGCAGGCTGCAGTTCAACGGCTGTTGCCAGCTCCTTAGCAGCTACCAGCAGTGATGCCAAGCTTAATGCGGTGCGTTTTATATCGATGGATGCCCCGTCTCTATCTGATCCAGCTGCGATGTCGACAACGACTATCGGATCATCAATGCAACTTCGTTTTACAGATGGGACAAGCCGCGAAGTCGCGCTGGCTTACAAACCTTTCTTTATTACTGGTGATCTTGTTCCTGATGGCAAGGGCAATACGGTTGTTGCAGGTGGTTACTACGATATCAATAGTCAACCGATTCTTGATCCAACGGCCAACAATCGTCAGTTCTTTTCTGATTGTCCAGATGGTTCGAGCCTATTAACGGTGGATGGTGCGCATGTTGATGGTGTGTACGGTAACCCAGTATTTGCGGTGGTTCAGTTTGAATATACGTCCCAAAATGGCGCGCAAGAAGATATGTATGGACGTTTGCCTTCGCCTATCGCAGTTTTAACATTGGATCAAAACCCACAAACAGGTGAATTAAAACTGGTGAAATACAGTAACGTGGATACCTCGGGCGTGGGTGGTTTATGGATCACATGTGGGGCGAGTTTATCACCGTGGGGGACTCACTTATCGAGCGAAGAATATGAACCTGATGCCTCTGATCTTGATAACGCAGAATTCAAAAGTTATAGCAAACACCTGTTTGGTGATGAAAATAAAGCGAATCCCTATAACTATGGTCATTTGCCTGAAGTGACAGTCAATAAAGATGGGACTGGCTCGATGAACAAGCACTATTGCTTAGGTCGCATTTCCCATGAGTTGGTGCAGGTGATGCCGGATGAGCGCACTGTGATTATGGGAGATGATGCTACCAATGGTGGTTTGTTCATGTTCATTGCTGACCGAAAACGTGATTTGTCTTCGGGCAAATTATACGTAGCGAAATGGACTCAGGTTTCAGGTAAAGGGCCGGGTGCTGGTGATATCAGCTGGATAAAATTGGGTCATGCAACCAGCGATGAAATCAAGCAGCTGGTGGATAGCGGCCTTAAAGCCTCGGATATCATGGATATTCGCACCAAAGATCCCCATGATAATCGCTTTACTCATATCCGTTACAGCGGCAAGGATAATTGGGTGAAACTTAAACCGGGCATGGAAAAAGCTGCGGCTTATTTAGAAACGCATCGTTACGCAGCATTGGTAGGCGGTTCTTTAGGGTTTACCAAAATGGAAGGGACTACCGTCAATATCGCAGATAAAAAAGCGTATTCAGCGATGTCTTACATCTATAAAAGTATGACTGATGGTTCTACCGATATTCACGTTGAAGGGCCAAAAGCTGGCGCAGTGTTTGAGCACACTTTGCTAGGCGGGCAAAAAGACAACCACGGTCAACCGATTGATAGTGAGTGGGTTTCAACGCATATGCATGTGCCGTATAACTTAGCGGGTGAAGATTTAGCCAAACCGGATTATCTAGGTAACTTGGCTAATGCAGAGCGAATTGCGAACCCAGATAACATTAAATTCTCTGAAAAATTGCGCACACTATTTATTGGTGAAGACAGTGGCTTACACGTTAATAACTTCTTGTGGGCTTATAATGTGGATACGGGCGAGCTCTCTCGTGTGATGTCTTGCGCCGCTGGCGCTGAATCAACAGGGTTACACGCTGTGGATGAAATCAATGGCTGGACTTACATCATGAGTAACTCTCAGCACCCCGGTGATTGGGAAAGCCCACTGCATGATAAAGTCAAAGATACGCTCGACCCTTATATTCGCGCTAACTTTAAAGGTGGCTATGGTTCGATGGTCGGCTATATCACGGGCATGCCGAAATTAGCATAGTGCTGGCTTTCAGCATCAGTAAATTCATACAGGCAGCTTAGGCTGCCTTTCTTAATCTATTTTTATATTTCAGCGTTTTGTGCAGGTTACATTAAGCAAAGTAAAATCACGCTTTAGCGCACGCTTTGGTGGGTTATTGTTGCTTATGATGGCGACATTATCCGTTGAAAAGAGTTTTGTTTACCATGAGAAAATGGGCAGACACGCTTATCAAGATGCTGTTGTTCAGCGGCTTTGGGTTGGTGAGTACGAGTGTGCTGGCGAATACGGACAAGTTGACAACATGTCCTGCTCGTCATTTCCCTGGCGCAGAGACGACATTGCACACCTTCGACGCTAACCAATGGCCGTTAAAAGGCTGGTTGGTGCAAGCGCCTAATCACCGAGCCCTGCATTTAGCCAACGATCCTACCAACAAGAAGAACTCGGTGGTGCGTTTTGAACTTCGCCATGGGGAAACGTTACAGACTCGCACAGTCAATCGGCCCAGAACTGAGCTTTACGAGCAATATCGGGCGCCATTTCATCATCCGATTCAGTACCAATTCCGGGTGTTTTTCCCGAATGAATGGCATAGCGACAATGTTCGAGCGCTGATTGCTCAATGGCATGCGACGCCTGATTTACATCTTGGTGAAGTGAGTCGCAGCCCTAATTTGGCTCTAGATGTTCATGGTGACCAACTGTTGATTAAGTTGCAAACTTCTTCAGTGGCAGTGAATCACGATAACCGTACTCAAATGCAACGCAAGGTGTTGTATCGCAGCGAGCCCATTAAGAAAAACCAGTGGTATCAAATGAAAGTCGATGTCAATTGGAGTTGGTCTAGCGATGGGTATGTCAAAGTGTGGATTCAACATCAACAGGTGGTGAATTATATAGGGCCGACAGCATATCAAGATTGTTTTGGTCCCTATTTCAAAATGGGCATCTATCGTCAAGATTCGCCCAATACTTTTGTGATGTATGCCGATGATTACCAAAGGAAACGGCTTTAAGGCGCAAATCACCGTCTGGAATTAAATTGAACCATTGGGATTTCTTTGGTGGCAATTTTAGTACGTTGCTGTGTTTTTCCCTCTCAGTTCATATTGTTATTGCGCCACTTTTAGTAAGGTAATAACAGAGCAAAATAATAAAAGGACAGGGAAGATGGAGATAAACAATGTCGCACTCATTGGGCTAGGGGCAATGGGCGCTTTTTTTGCACCAAGGCTTAATCAAATGCTTGGAAACGAACATTTCTGCGTGATTGCCAGTGGTGAACGAAAAACTCGATTGGAAACCCAAGGGGTGACCATCAACCAAGCCAAGGAAACATTCCGTATCGTTTCTCCCCAAAACGGGCAACCAATGGATCTTATTATCATCGCCGTGAAAGAGATGGCGCTTGAACAGGCCATGCAAGATATTGAGGCGTTTGTGGGGGAGCACACTCAAATTCTTTGTGTCATGAACGGTATCGATAGTGAAGAACGTTTAATCGCTAAATATGGTGCGCAGCGTGTACTCTATTCTTATATGCGAATCTCCATTGTGATGACGAATGGCGTGGCGAACTTTAATCCTCAAGGTGGTTGGGTTCATTTTGGTGAAGCAAAAAATACGGTTACAAGTGAACGTGTTGCCGCGATTCAGGCATTATTAAACCGTGCTGATATTCCTTATCGCACCGATGACGATATGATCAAGGGCCTGTGGTTTAAGTTTATGTGCAATGTCTCCGAGAACTTAACCTGCGCGTTGTTAGGTGTTCCTTTTGGGGCTTTTCATGTGAGTGAACATGCCAATGCGATTCGTCGTCAAGCCATGTACGAAGTTAAAGCCATTGCCAATGCGAAAGGGGTTGAACTGACTCAAGACGATATCGATCGCCAAGAGCAGACTGTGGGCAAAATTCCGTTTCCTAATAAACCTTCGACATTGCAAGATTTAGAGCAAAATAAGCGTACTGAAATTGATATGTTTGCTGGCAAGGTGTTAGAGCTTGGTGAGATGCTCAATATTACCACGCCGTTATGCTTTATGTTTTATCACGGAATCAAAGTGTTAGAAGAGAAAAATGGCAACAAATTTGCCAGTTAGCCTGAGCATAGGCAGGGATATCCTCCCTGCCTGATACAGTGGCTAATAACGATTGGCATGTCGTTCAAAAGCGCTTAAGTGATTTTTGGAGGCGTTCATTAAAGCGGTAAATACCCCCTTAATATCGCTGTTTTCAGGCTTTTTCAGTAACTCAGAATTTAAAAACGACTGATACATAGCAATGTTGTCGATTTCTGCCGAAACACCGGTACTAAAGGCATTTTTAAGTGAATCTGGCACAACCACATGCTCTTTCGCTGTATCATCTGGGGTGGCAACCCCTCTTTGTTGATATAAGGAAGTTAGGCGTTCAATGTGTTTCTGTTCTGCTCTAATGATGTTAGTAAAGGGGCGTATTGCGCCGTAAGTCTGCATGATCAAGCGGTATTCTTCCTTAGCGTGATACTCATCTTGAATGGCATATTCCATCATCTGTTCCAGAGTCGGATTGGCGGTCTGTTTTGCACCTTGGGCTCCAAAGTCAGTGTTAGTGGCGAGAGCACTCATCGGCAATGTAGCCAGCGCGCTAAGTAGTAGGGTAGATGTGATGTTGTTCATCATTATGTCCTCGTCATTACGCTTTATTTAATTAGCTATTGCTAATTAAATAATAATAGGCATACGCTAAAAACTCCTGCGGCAAAGCGTAAAGACGGGTAAAACAAACCACACTAATTGTGTCAGTTCAGACATACTTTTCCATTGACCAAGGTTCGCTGAATAAAATTATTATAATTAATTGAAATTGTTTATATTTGTCGATAAGTTGAACATATAATGGCTAATCATGAGATCAAGTAATGGACTACTTAATAGCGATGGTGATTTTCGCTATCACAACATCCGTCACCCCGGGACCTAACAATATTTTGGTAATGAGCTCTGGTGTCAATTTTGGTTCTAAACGAAGTTTACCGCTTCTCACGGGGATTTGTGTTGGTTTTGCCCTTATGATTTTCCTGGTGGGAGTAGGGCTAGGACAAGTCTTTGCTTGGTTTCCAGTGCTGCACACTATCATTAAAGCATTAGGGGCACTCTATTTACTTTATCTTGCTTGGCTCATCATGACATCAAGTGGTATTGGGGATTCAAGCACTCAATCTGAGCCATTAACCTTTTTTAAAGGCGCTTTATTTCAATGGGTTAATGCTAAAGCTTGGGTCGTCGCCACAGGAGCTATTGCTGCTTTTGGGGCGGTAGGCAGCTCGGCAATCTCACAAAACTTGTTGCTTTGTAGCATTTTTCTCGTGGTTGCGTTTCCTTGTGTTGGCGTATGGCTAATGTTTGGGGTGGCTTTGAAACAATACCTAACTCTCGATCGATATCGTCGGTGGTTTAACTTTTCTATGGGTGGGTTACTGGCTCTGTCAGTGATGCCGGTATTGTATGAACTGATACAAGAATTCGATATTTTATAAAATACAGGGCTAGGAAAATATGAAGAAAATCGTGTTGGTGCATGGTTTATATATGCCCAAGAATATTATGCAGTTATTGGCGCATAGGCTGAAACCTCGTGGTTACAAGGTCCAAGTGTTCGGATATAACACGCTGCAATTTAATAAAGGGGTTGAAAAGCTTAATCAAGAAGTACAACAAGGTGGAGATGTTGTGTTTGTTGGTCATTCATTAGGTGGCTTACTCATCCGTGAGTATTTTTCACGTTATCAACCTAACTTCGTTGATCCTTGTATTGTGACACTTGGTACGCCACATAACGGAAGCCGAGTGGCACGCTATATTGAGGGTAAACTGGGGCGATTTCCTTTCAAAAACACGAGTGATGTGTTGGCTAAGGGGCTGGATACCTCATCTCAAGAACCGGATGTCGGGTGCATTGTAGGCACAATGAACATTGGGTTGGGAAATTTTATAAAGATTGGTGACGGTGATGGTGTCGTTGAGGTTACCGAAGCCATCTTACCAGAGGCGAAAGACATGATTGAGTTAAAGCTTAATCACACCTCTTTGATCTATTCCCAAAAGGTGGTCGATCAAATCGTTTCTTTTATTGAGACCCGCTCTTTTCTCAGAAAATAATTACAGGGCTGTTTGAAATATGGAAGTGAAACAGCCAACGCGGGTATGTGGTTAACTATCGCCTATCTGCATGCACCCAAGTAACCTCTGAATCCTGCATCTTGAGGTCATTTGGGTATAATCATTCGTATACCTCGATAATGCTCGCAAATTTGCTTTTCAACATCGCGCTATATTGAACTATTCGTTTGATCCTTATAAGGAATCTGACATTCATCCTTTTATTAATTATGGACATATGGATTTATATTCAAGGGAGAAGTGAGTATGGCAATAAATGAAAAAGCAGCAGGCGGCTGTCGAAGTTGTACGATGTATTTGATGCAACGGTGCTACGAACGTAAATGGTGGTTTCCTTTGTTACGTGAACCATTATTGCTTGGTATGCGGCTATTAGCGCGCTGGCATGGTATTAAGGCCCGAGATTATGTTGCTAAGAACCCAGATTGTAGTGGTTGTATCCGGTTTACTAAACGTGCTTTGCTTGAGCAATCCCCACTATTCGTAAAATTACACGGTATTATTGGCCCGCATTTTAAAGCGCTTGCTCAGTCGGCCAGTACCGAGCAAGAGCGCGAACACGCGAAAAAGAGAGCAAAACAACATATGAGCTAAGGTGCTTTTACCATTTATTGAATGGCAGTACCGAGTTTTTTAAGTAGCGGTGCAATGGCGTGTTTATTGGTTTTACTAATTTTCTGCATTAACCCCATCGTTGGGGATGGAATCCCCATCTCTTCTAACTCTCGGATCATTAAAAGCCACAAACGAGCGGTCATCTGAGAATCGGCGAGTGCTCGGTGAAAAGTGCCATCGTTTTCAATGTGTTTAAAACGAACTAAATCACCCAGTTTGTGCGTTGGAGAATCTTGAATGAGACGTCGGGCAATTAACATCGAGCAGGCAAATTGACCCAAATAAGTTGTGTTGATACGTTCGAATTCGGCATCAAGAAAGCGTTTATCAAATGAGGCATTGTGCGCGACTAAAGGACTATCACCGATAAAATCGGCAAATTCTGCCATGACTTCTTCACTGCTCGGTGCTGTACGCAGCATGTTATTGGTAATGCCTGTGTACCCTTCAATAAAAGTACTCACTCGAAATCCCGGATTCATTAATTGCTGATAGGTGTCCACCACTTGGCCATTAATGAGTTTTACTGCGCCAATTTCAATAGCGCGATCTCCCATCGTTGGCGATAGGCCCGTCGTTTCGAAGTCGAGAACAATAACGGAATGGGCGGGTTGGGGCATAACTACAATCCTACAATAAATAATTCGGTAACGATTATATCGTATACCCCAATGACCTCAAGATGTCGGGGGGATTGAGTCAGCAACGCGTCTAGAGCAAGCTCATTCACGACAGTAATGCTCACTTTTTTACCACATGGTCGGGGGCGATATAAAACGGCGCAATAATTGCTTAAATACAGATGAAGTATTATGCCAATATTGTTATGCAACGACCTTATTATACTGTCTCTATTGATAATGAAATTCTCAATTAAAATTGAGACTTTCGGCTAAACTTTCAGAATGACGCGTCGATACTCTAACTACGCGCAATATATTTCTTTTATGATGAACACAGGGACGAACTATGAATAAGCTAGGCCTGAAGTCTATTCTCATCATCTCCATTTTAATGTTGGTTGGCTTATCTGTTGCCATTTCCAATTACCTTTCTTATGCCAAACAAAAAGAGAACTTAACTAACCAAATTCTTAAAGCTCACAGTGGGTTAGTCGCTGATCAAGCAACCTTGGTTGAACAGTTTATTAGTGAGAAAATCACTGGCTTAAAAGGGTTAGGAGAACGATTCAAGAATGCGGACTTACCAGCGAGTACACCACAAGGTTTGGTACAACTTGCCGATATTTTTGCGACAACACTGAACACGGGTAGCTCGTTTGTCGGTTTAGAACAAAGTGGTGATGCCTATTGGAACCTAGAGAGCGACAGTTGGCCCAATCATAAGTTTGAAGGTGATATTCGGACGATGGGTTATTATCAGGATGGGCGTAAAGCAGAAACGCCAGCCCTTACTGAACCTTATCCTGATGAATCGGATCCGAACATCTATTGGATCAGTATGGTGCAACGTATCAAGCAAGGTATGATTGGCGCCGACATGAAATTAGGGTTTCTTAATAAGTTGGTGGTTGATGTAGCAAAGCAGGAGTTAGCCACTGCACTGATTTTAAATTCTGATTCAACGGTACTGGCCTCATCAGCACCTAATTCAGTTAAGCCAGGTATGAAAGGCTCAGAAGTTAATTGGCTAAAACCTTTGGTTAATCAAATTGTAAGTAAAAAGACCTCGATTCAAAACTTTAGCGATGGTGATGACAAAGTTCTGTTTTCTCATCAAATTAATGTTGCCAATAAACACTGGTATTTTGCGGTTATTGTCGATAAAAACAAAGTGTTCGCTAGTTTGGTTTCTGCGCGTAATGCTGCGATTATTACTACCGTAGTGCTGCTGCTGATTAGTGCTGTTGTCGCGTTGTTGGTTATTCAGGTGATTTATCGCCCCATCTTATCTTTAAAGTCTATGATTCAAGGGCTTTCTAGTGGTGACGCAGATTTAACCCAAAGACTTGATGTCACCAGCAATGATGATTTAGGCCAAATTGCGCAAAGCGTTAATGTCTTCGTCGATAAGTTGCAGTCGATGATGCAAGAGATTCGCAGCGCGACTTTAACGTTGCAAGATAACGTACAACAAATGGAGCAGTTTTCTAAAGATAACTCGGATATGCTCAATCATCACGTGATTGAGACTGAGCAAGTTGTGACTGCGATTGATGAAATGAGTGCGACTACCAGCGCAATGGCTAGTGACATTGCCAACGCAGCAAGCTTGGCCGAGCGCACCAATGAGGAAAGCTATGAATCCAGTCGTCTGGTGGCAAAATCGCAGAACAATATTGCCTCGTTAATCAGTGAAGTCGACGCCGCTTCTTTGCGAGTCAACGAAATGAATGACGAAACTAAAAATATTAATACTATCTTAGGGGTTATTGGTGATATTTCAGAACAGACCAACTTACTTGCTTTGAATGCCGCGATTGAAGCTGCGCGAGCTGGTGAGCAGGGGCGGGGTTTTTCTGTTGTGGCCGATGAAGTGCGTCAATTAGCGAACAGAACAAAAGAGAGTACCGAACAGATTGGTGTCGTGCTCAAACGTTTGGTTGCGGGTAGTAGAGAAATTGTTGCTGCGATGGAAAATACCAAAACGCAATGTGAACAAACAGCGCAAGAGGCGCAAGGCGTGCACGATGGATTGGAAACGGTCATTAATTCTGTAACGGAAATTAACGATTTAAGCAGCCAGATTGCGACCGCTGCAGAAGAACAAACCAGTGTGACACACGATGTAAGCCGTAATATGAATGCCCTTAATGAAATCGTGAATAACTTAGCGGATAATGGCGAAAAAACCTTAGCTGGGATGAAAACTGTCGCTCAGGTGAATCAGCAACTGAGCAATATTGTTCAACGTTTCAAAGTGTAATTTCACATAGATTAAGGTTAAAACATTGGCCGCTTTGTTGAATACAAAGCGGCTTTTTTCGTTATTGGTAAGCCTTAATCTTTCTTTTTAAATATAGACACTTACTTTAGCTAAGGATAATATCTTCAATATGCAATTAGTTTTGGTAATGATCGCCTTTGCTGCAAATTCAGTGTTGTGTCGTTTAGCGTTGGGTCATGGTCATATTGATGATACAAGTTTCTCACTGCTACGTGTTGTTAGCGGAGCCGCTGCGTTGCTACTGATCAATCGTTTAGTCAGTCGTCAATGGTCATTTCGGTGTGCATGGCGACATGGTTTTTTATTGGCCATTTACATTAGTGCGTTTTCTCTCGCGTATCGACACCTTGACTCTGGCATTGGTGCATTAATCCTTTTTGGTACGGTGCAAATCACCATGGTGTTACATGGCTTTTGGCGTAAAGAGCGATTAACTTGGATGAAAGCAAGTGGCATGGGATTAGCAGTGGTAGGGACGATCATTTTACTGCTACCAGGAACGAACTCTCCGCCACTGACAAGCGCATTACTTATGATGTTATCTGGCTTAGCTTGGGCGGGATTTACGATTGCAGGGCAGGGACAACGACAACCGCTATCACTGACTACCTCTAGTTTTTTGGCGGCTATTCCGTTTGTAGTGTTACCGTTTTTAGTGCAGCAATCACAATGGCATATTGATGAGCGTGGTTTAATGTTATCGGTTGCTTCGGGAGCACTTGCTTCCGCTTGCGGATATGCGCTTTGGTATCGTGTTGTGCCCAAAATAGATTCGATGACAGCCAGTACTGCGCAACTGAGCGTACCGTGTTTAGCAACCATTGGTGGTTTGATATTTTTGCATGAGCCATTAACGCTCCGAATGGTCGTATCTATGGTTACTGTACTTGTTGGGATCTTATTAATGCTTAACAGTCGCCGTGTGCGATCAACATCAATCAGCAGTAACGAATAAACTAGTATAGGGCAAAAACAATATGTATATACAGTTAGCATCGGTGGGAGATCTCGATGCTTTTTTTATCCATGTGCAAAATCAGTTTGACGATAATGGGATGAACGGATCACCACTGTTTATGCCTAATAATCGAGGCACTGCACGAGTGAATGACTCTATGCGCTTTAATTATGAATATGGGATTGGTACGTGTTACTCAGATATTGGTTGGCGAAGGGTGTGGTTAGCAAAGGATGATCATGGCAAAGTGATGGGGGATGCTGTGCTTAAGCGCGATGAATTAGAAACCAGTTCTCATCGGGTATGGTTAGGCATGGGCGTTGCACGGGAATGTCGTGGCTGCGGCGTTGGAACTGCGTTATTGAAAACCGTGATCGATTATGCAAGGCGATCAAGTAAGATTAAATGGCTGGATTTGGAAGTGCTAGCTGATAACTCATCGGCGATTCATTTATATCAAAATCAAGGGTTTGATATTGTGTGCAAGCTGGAAGATAAATATCGCATTGATGGTGAATCGATCTCTGAATATTTAATGACTAAGCACGTTGATGATGTGTTTGTTGATAGAGCTCACCAAACGAAATAAATACTAAAACGATAACACTGTGTTTTGTCTATAATTTATACGCATTTTATCTAAGAGTTTGCGTGTATATGATAATTAGGATGATTTATGAGAAATACAGCAGCCGGCAGTTAACCGCTTTTACCGTCGTATTGCTCTTTTTTATCGCTCATATCATCGCTTATTCTTTAATCACAGTGTCATCCATTCGTTCATTAGAAGAGCATGCTAAAGAAGGTAGCGAGTTAGCTTTAAATCGCATCAACTCCATTGTGGAAAGTATTTCTGAGCAGAGCAAATCGCGGCTCTATCCTTTAGCGGGTAATTGTGCAGAGTTTTCTTATGCTGCAGAGCTTTATGTACTGACTAGCCCATATGTTCGCTCAGTCAGCGTGGTGAAAGATCAACATATCAGCTGCAGTACAATCGCTGGCGTTAATGGTAACCCTTATCTCTCTGTTAATGAGCAATTACCCATCCAACTGAATTATTACGCTCAAAGTCCAGTCTTTATTCATAATGCCAGCGCTGATGTGGTGATCTTAAACATCAAGGTTAGTGACGCCCACATGTTGTTTGGTATTACGCCACAGGTGCTGTCCAATTTCTTATTTACCGATTTGGAGCATGTCCATTTTCGTCTGAATGCCGTTATCGGTGGGCATGTTCTTGATGCGAAAGCGTTGCCGAAAATGAGCGGTTATATGGATCATATGGGAATGCAAGATGTGGTTAGTAACCCATATATCGATATCTATTACTCGATTGATGGCAAAGACTTTCTCGCCAATCTGGTGGATCCCAATCTTTCAACATACTTATTGTTTACCGTGGGTACGTTACTGCTGTGTATTCTGCTCTATATGTTTTGTAAAGATTTTGATTGGTTGCGCCTAGCGATTACAGAAGCTTTGTATAAAAAGCAATTTGTCCCTTATGTCCAACCACTGATTGATAGTGAAAAACGTCTGGTTGGGGTGGAAGTGTTGGCTCGGTGGCATCACCCACTGTTGGGGACCATCCCGCCAAACTTATTTATCTCCTGTGCTGAACAGAGTGGGCAAATTTCATCGATATCGCATATGTTGATGGATCGAGTTATCGCATTTTTTGAGCAATATAAAACGTCACTTCCCGAAGGATTTCATATTGGATTTAACGCCTGTGCTTTTGAACTTAACAGCCGACAATTTTATGAAGATTGCAGTCGTTTTGTTGAGCAACTTGGCGAGCATATCCATTTGGTCGTGGAAATAACCGAACGGCAAAAAATACCGCTCACTCCTGTATTTCTCGAACAATTAGAACGTTACCAAAAGTTAGGTATTGAAATCGCAGCGGATGACTTTGGTACTGAGCATTCCTCACTGGTCTATTTAAAAAAAATTGATTTCGACTATTTGAAAATTGATAAGCAGTTTGTTGATCTTATTCTCTCTGATGATCTAGATCATGCGATTATCGATAACGTGATCGATCTGAAAAGGCGCATCAATATTCCGGCTGTAGCCGAAGGTATTGAAACGATCGAGCAGTTTGATTATCTAAAAGACAAAGGGGTTGAGCTCTTTCAAGGGTATCACTTTGGTCGGCCGCAACCTCTTGATGATTTTGCGAATGAACATTTAAATAAAGTGAAACCGAAAGAGAATTTATTAGTTGATTTTTAAACGAGTTTACTCAATTAATTCACGTGTATAACGCACAAAATCCGTGACCGTTTGATTGCTACCTTCTTTTAGCCAAGCGAGGCGCAGCGATGTTGTTGCCTCAGTATCACTTAGTGGGCAATAGCGTATACCTGATAGTTGCACAGAAGCTTGAGTTTCAGGGACTAATGAAACGCCCAGTCCCATTGCGACCGAGCCTATGGCGACCGACACATCTTTTGTCAGTTCAAGTTGTTGCGGCGTAAAATCTGCTCTTTGACACGCCGCGATAGAGGACCAACCGAGCCCCACACCAGTCGGATCTTTTTGTATGAAAAAGCGCTCATTGGCGAGGTCTGGTAAGGCAATAGGACGGCCGTCTGCCAATGGATGAGATTCGGGCAGCACGGCGAGCAGGTGGCGAGTGACAAAATCAATCGATTCAAAACGGCTTTCCGCAGGGACTGGAGGTCTAACCACGCCTATATCGATTTGCCCATCAAGTAAATACTGTAACTGTTCGTTAACATCCAACTCTTCTAACGTGATATCAATCGAAGTCTTTGTGGATTTATAACCATTGATTAACCTAAGAAAAGCAGGATCTAAGATGGCTGAGCCCACATACCCAATCGATAATTGTCCTTTAAATCCTTGTTTTAAACTGCGAGCTGCCAAGCGGAACTTTTCATAATGATTTACCGCTAAACGTGCATTATCAACCAGTTGTTTCCCTTCATGGGTTAACGCGACATGGCGGCGATCTCTGATAAACAAAGGGAAGCCAAGCTCAGACTCTAAATTTTTGATATGTAAGCTCAAAGCGGGTTGAGCAATATTCATTCGAGCCGCGCTGCGGCCAAAATGGAGCTCTTCCGCTAAGGTCAAAAAAGAGCGCAGTTGGCGATAATCCATAATGAAACCTCGGGTGGCGGGTATATTTCTGTGATAACAAAATTGAATCACAGAGCGTTAATATATTATTGGTAAATTATCACAGCATTTTTAGAATGGGTAGCACTTGGTCAGGCGGGGATCATCACGGTGCTTTCTTTACCGCCTCGGATACAAGTATGGAGCGGGGTAAACACCGCTAAGTGGAAAGTAAATCAAGTAAGGAGAGGTGAAGATGTCTGATTCAAATCAACCGACCGATTTTCCCCAAGTGACTGATCTACGCAGTGCACTTAACGTGCTACGTCAATACGATAACTAAGTGATTGAAACCGATACAGAAGTTGATCCTATTGCAGAGCTATCTGGTGTGTATCGTTATGTTGGCGCGCATGGCACGGTGAAACGTCCTACCCAGCGAGGGCCGGCAATGATCTTTAATAAGGTCAAAGGTTACGATGATATGCGTGTGTTAATTGGCTTATTATCGTCCCGCCAACGTGTTGCGCGTATGTTTAATACCACGTCGGAAAATATCACTAATTACTTTCGTGAAGCGGTGAAAAAACCGATTAATCCAATTGTGGTCGGAAAAGAGAAAGCCGTGTGCCAAGAAGTGGTACACTATGCCACGGATCCTGATTTTGATATCTTAAAAATCCTACCTGCACCTACCAATACACCAGAAGATGCTGGCCCGTATTTCACATTGGGTATGTGTTATGCGAAAGACCCTGAAAATGGCGATTCGGATGTCACTATCCACCGTTTATGTGTGCAGAGTAAAGATGAAATTTCGATGTATTTTGTGCCAGGTCGTCACTTAGATACCTTCCGTCAAAAAGCGGAAGCGGCAGGAAAGCCACTTCCAATTTCGATTAGTATTGGTGTTGATCCCGCGATTGAAATTGGTGCTTGTTTTGAAGCGCCAACGACACCTCTGGGTTTTGACGAGCTCTCTGTCGCTGGTGGTTTGCGCCAACAACCGGTTGAACTAACACAATGTGTGAGCGTCGATGCGCTCGGTATTGCGAATGCGGAAATCGTGATTGAAGGTGAATTACTACCGAACGTGCGTGTACGTGAAGATCAAAACACCAATACAGGGAAAGCGATGCCAGAGTTTCCAGGTTATACCGGTGAAGCTAAAGCAGCCGTACCTGTGATTAAAGTGAAAGCGATTACGCACCGCAAACACCCAATCATGCAAACCTGTATTGGTCCGAGTGATGAACACACGAATATGGCCGGGATTCCAACAGAGGCAAGTATTTTTAATATGGTCGAACAGGCTTTACCAGGTTTACTACAAAACGTACATTGCCCATCACCAGGTACTGGTAAATACTTAGCCGTATTACAGGTGAAAAAGACTAAACCAGTGGATGAAGGACGTCAGCGCCAAGCAGCATTATTGGCATTCTCCGCATTCTCTGAGTTAAAGCATGTGATTATTGTTGATGAAGATGTAGATCCGTTTGATACAGATGATGTAATGTGGGCCATGACCACACGTTATCAAGGTGACGTAAGCACTGTTTTTATTCCGGGGGTACGTTGCCATCCACTCGATCCTTCTGCGGATCCGGCGTTTAGCCCATCGATTCGTGACCATGGGATCACTTGTAAGACGATCTTCGATTGTACAGTGCCATATGATTTGAAGGCGAACTTCAAACGCAGTGAATTTATGGAAGTAGACGTAGAACGGTTTATTCCAGGGTTCAATAAAAAATAAATTAAACAAGACATTTTAGGAGTATCGGGGATGACGAAAGATCGACTAGTCATTGGTATTAGTGGCGCTTCCGGATTTATGTATGGATTTCGTGCATTACAGATGGCAAGCAGCTTGGGCATTGAAACACACGTTGTGATGTCGCCTGCAGCAGACTTAACCAGAGAACATGAAACCGACATTTCAGCCAGCGCAATCCAAGACCTTGCCGATGTGGTTCATCCCATTGATGCAGTTGGAGCAAGCATTGCCAGCGGTTCATTTAAGACGCTAGGGATGCTCGTTGCTCCTTGTTCAATGCACACACTAGCGGCTATCGCGAATGGTGTGACAGACAATTTACTGACTCGAGCGGCGGATGTGGCTTTAAAAGAACGTCGACGCTTGGTTTTAATGGCGCGTGAAACACCGTTACATGCCGGTCATATTCGCAATATGCAGTGGGTAACGGAATCGGGTGGGATTGTATTTCCGCCGGTTCCTGCGCTTTATGCCAAACCACAATCGGTGGAAGAAATCATTGACCATAGCGTTTCAAGAGCGCTGGGCATGTTTGGGATAGAGTGTGAACAGATGCCACGCTGGGGCGAAACGATCTCCTTAGATAATGATGGGAGAGAGTAAGTGATAGTTGGTCCATATATAAACGGTGCATGTGTCTTAATTGGTGGGATTGGCGGGGCATTATTAAGCTCAAAAATGCCCGAGCGCATTCGTACTACCATGCCAGTGATTTTCGGTGGTGTCTCCATGTGTATGGGGATCATGCTGGTGATTAAAGGCGCGAATATGCCTGTCATGGTGTTATCGATAGTGCTTGGTACGTTATTTGGTGAGTTAGTCTACCTTGAAAAAGGCATTGCCAAATTAGGAAGTAAAGCCAAGGGGTTAGTCGAGCTTGTTACCCGTTCAGAACCCGGCACGAACGAATCACAAGCGGACTTTTTAAATGCATATGTGGCGATTATTGTGTTGTTTTGTGCTAGTGGCACCGGGATATTTGGTGCGATGCATGAAGGGATGACCGGTGATGCATCTGTTTTGATTGCAAAATCCTTCTTAGACTTTTTCACCGCGAGCATCTTTGCCACGACATTGGGTTATTCGGTTGCGGTCATCGCGATTCCTCAAGCGATGATACAGCTGGGTTTGGCTTATGGCGCAACGGTTATTATGCCACTGACTACACCGATGATGCAGGCTGATTTTACGGCCGCGGGTGGGGTATTAATGTTCGCTACCGGTTTTCGTATTTGCGGTATTAAGAGCTTCCCTGTAGCCAATATGCTGCCAGCATTAGTTATTGTGATGCCTATTTCATCGTTATGGACCAGTGTGTTCGGTTAATCCCATTAAGTATCAAGCAAAATGCCTCCGATGATGGAGGCATTTTTGTCGGTAACTTACGCACTGATTAGGGCACTATTTGGTGATGACGCTCTTTTTTTCACTTTCATCCACTTGCAGAGTAAATACATCCGGGCGCGCGTAGTGGCCTACCACATCAAGGTCATAACGGGCTTTAGCAATGTCACCCATATCGATTTCTGCGGTAAGCAAGCCTTCTTTATTGGTCATTGGCATAAAGCGCGCTAAAGATACGTTAGTTAACGATGCAATTCAGTGGATTAAAGCAGTATTTAATACCTGATCTCTCAACCATTGGTGTGCCGGATCTGAATGTGAACGTGGGTGCCATAGCATGACCAACTCAAATGAGGGTGGTGTAAAAGGCAGTTCAATAATTTGTAGTTCGGGATCATTTGTTACCAGACGACTTGGTAACATAGCAACCAAATCCGATTGTTTAATACTATCAATCAGAAAGTAAAAATTAGGCACCGATAGAACAACGTTACGTTCAATCCCCAGCGCTTTTAGGAGTGTATCTGTTTCTCCACTAAAGCCTCCGCCGTTAGGTGAAACAATGGCATGTTTTAAGCCTGAAAACTGTTTTAGATCGATTTTGGGTCGAAGTGAGGGATGTGTTTTCCTTGCAGTCAAAACGTAATGTTCGGTTAGCAATATTCTACTCTTCAACTCTCCAAGGGAATCATCTCTTACATGAAATGCGATATCGATTTCTCCTCGTTCCAGTTGACGTACCAATTTGTCTGGAATCATATGCTTAATAGCTAATTTCGAGTGGCTTGATTGGCCAATAAGATTTTTCATTACTGGCTTGATGACTATGAATTCAGCATAATCAGCGGCGGCTATTTTCCATGTTTTGTTCTCTAATACGGGGTTAAATACTTGGTTGTTATTTAATGTCATTTCTAATGATTGTAGAGCGTTTCTTAGAGGTTGACGTAACTCTTCTGCAAGTAGAGTAGGCTTCATTCCACGTGATGATGGAATCAATAATGGATCATTAAACAGTTCCCTCAATTTAGCTAGGTGAACGCTTACTGAAGGTTGTGATAGATGTAACCTTTGTGCTGCACGAGTAACGTTGTGTTCAGTCAGTAACACGTCCAACGTCTTCAATAGATTTAAATCTGTAGTAGCAAAATTAATCATACTAATACCAAGTATTTCAGTAATTAATTTCTAATATAACAGAGAAGTTCTTAGGATAAATCATCCATCTATTGTTAGTAGGAAAATGATATGAATATCCTTATTGTGTATGCTCACCCAGCACCTGAGTCATTTAATGCCGCTTTAAAGACAGAGATAGTCTCTTACTTAGATAGTCAGGGGCATCACGTACAGATTTCGGATTTGTATGCGATGCGCTGGAAGTCTACTCTGGATGAAGGTGACATGCCGCAACGAGATTCTAGTGTTCCTTTTCACCCATCTCGAGATTCACAAATTGCCTTTGAATCGGGAACTCAAAGTAATGACATTCAGGTAGAACAAGAGAAACTCCTCTGGGCTGACGCGGTTATTTTTCAATTTCCACTCTGGTGGTTTTCTATGCCAGCCATAATGAAAGGCTGGTTTGAAAGGGTATACGCCTATGGTTTTGCCTATGGTTATGGGGAACATTCTGATGTTCATTGGGGAGACCGTTATGGTGAAGGAAATCTATCGGGGAAGCGGGCGATGTTATTAGTTACTGTTGGTGGATGGGAGAGCCATTACAGTGCAAGGGGTGTCAATGGACCGATTGAAGATATCCTTTTCCCGATTAATCACGGTATGTTGTTTTATCCTGGATTTGATGTGTTACCACCAATGGTGATTTATCGAGCGGGTAAGATGGATACTCAGCGATTTTCCAAAATAAAGTTAGAACTCCATGCTCGCTTAAATGGTTTAGATTCGATTAAGCCAATTTCATATCTGAAACAAAATGGCGGCGCCTATCGAATCCCTGAATTGACGTTGAAGGATGGGGTTAATGAGGATAAGCAGGGCTTTGATGCTCATTTGATATCAAAATAAGGAATGAAGTCGCGTAGACTTCAACGTTTACGCGACCTATTTACTATAAATTCTAAGGCTCAATCCCTAATGCGCTATTTAGCTCAAACGTATCGGTGGTCGCCCAATTTTGCCATTTGGTGGCGATGTCGTCGGCGGTATCGTTGGTGAGATCCGGGCGCGATGGCCAATAGGTTGGGTCATACCAACCCCAAAAGTTAGGAGCGGTGCCGTTAACGGCTTTATAAGACCACATACTCCAACTGAGCCCAGCGTCATCAAATTCATTGATAGCGTATTGCCAAACCGATGACGTGGTTTGGAAGGTGTTGAATTCACCAATATAACCAGGCACATTCCAATCTTTATGATTTTCGAAGTCTTCCACTTGGTTTTCGATGCCAGCTTCAATAGTGGAGGCGCTGGTGGTGGTACCTCCATCTGAATCCCACTGATATTCGTGCATTTCATACACAATGTTGGTCCAGCCGTAATCATCGGGATCAGGCAGTTGGTCCCAGTTCCAATTACCAAACGTACCTTCAATCATGATCATGCGGTTAGGATCGGCTTCTCGAACTGCATCGTAAAACAGATCATACACACTTAGCACTTCATTAGTATCGGCAGTTGTCCAACTGGTGCTAGTATCACTGCGAACATCAGGTTCGTTTAATAAATCGAAGGCCGCTATCGTGTTATTACCTTTATAGTGGGCTGCGATTTTTTTCCAGAGCCACGCGGTCATGGTTTGGTCGTCTTCAGAATCCCATAATTCGTTGGTATCAGCTCTACCAGTGTGAGATTGCAAGCTTTGGCTACCAATCGCCCCATGCATATCAATAATCACATAGACATTATTATCGGTACACGCGTTAATAATATTATCGAGCACATCAAAGGCATCATCACGAAATCCCGATTCTGTTGGATTGTCCAAATCGAAAAATTGCCCCCACCACACAGGAATACGTACTACATTAAACCCTGCGTTGGCGATGTTCTCGATGTCACTTTCTTGAATCCATGACTCTTGATAAGTTTTCATAAGTTCGCGCTGCGTGGTGACACCAAACCGATCGTTGAGTGTTTCCATAACCGAATAGGAATCGGTAAGAGGATCGTCGTTGGCATCGACGGGGGACATATAGTTTTCTAATACAAACCAGCCACCTAGGTTAAACCCCTTGAGTTGCACGGTATCGCCATCTTCGTTAACGATGTGAGTACCACTGGTACTCAGGAGGCTTAAAGAGGAATCATTCAGTGTTGAGCTATTTTGCGAACTGATTGAATCGTCACTGCTATTGCTACTACTTCCACTTGCACTGTTGCATCCCGCGGTGGCAATGATGCTTAACAGAGACAGTGTGACTATTTTTTTATTCATTTTATAAGGTTTACATTTGTATGAATTTTAAGTCATGTAACTATACGTATACGAACAAATTTATCANTTTATTTGAATGAGAGTGAATAAAATAGATAATGTTTATATGGGAAATACTTATCAGTCATTATTTATTATTGTTTATATATTAAGTATTTTTCTTGGTGATAGGTGTAGTAATAATATAAGCGATCTTTTATATAACGAGGGTGATTATTATCGCGGCTGGGTTGAGTTATATCTCACATAATGGCGTTTCATAAGCCACAACTTGATTTCGCCCGCTGCGTTTAGCCTGATACATGGCGGAATCGGCTTGTTGCAACAGTTTGCTAAAGGTCACTTTTGCACAACGCGTGGTAACGCCAATACTTACTGTAAGATTAATTTCTCCTTGCTCGGTATTTAGCGGGTTTTTCTCTATGGATTGACGAATTCGCTCGCCCACTTCTATGGCTTCATTTAGAGTCACTCGAGGTAATAGGATGGCAAACTCTTCGCCCCCAATTCTGCCTAGCACATCGATGTCTCGTAAGTTTTTTTCGCACTGTTTACAAAAATGGATTAACGCCTTATCACCAATGTGATGACCATAAGTGTCATTGATCTGCTTAAAATGGTCGAGATCAAGCGCTAGGATTGAAATTGGGCGATTACGCTGTTCGTAAAGTTTAAATTGATGTTTTGCATAACTCGCAAGATAGCGCTTGTTATAGACTTTGGTTAATGGATCTGTTGTTGCAGCAATGTAGAGCTCATCTTCATATTGTGCGCGGTTTTCAGAGTCTTTTTTCAACACCAGTCGTACAATCGCTAAAGCTGCACCCAGTAGTAACAATAAAAATAATGCGATATAAGGCAGGTATACATCAATAATTTCAGTGATATGCCATGAGATCCGAGCAACCGGAACCCCATTGAGCTCATGTAAAAATATCGAACCATCATATCGTTTAGCATGGGCATTAATATAAAGTGGCGGCAAATCATATTCGTTGGCAAAACGCATGACTTCGTTCGGATCGAGCTTGCGAGCAAAGGCCAATAAACTGCTAGACAATACCTTTTGCGTTGCTTTGTCGATAAATGGATCGGCAATCATATAAAAGACGTCGCCATCGATTACTGTATAAAAGGTGTGTCCGATGAAACGTTCATCGCGTTGTTTGGCAAGTGCTAATTTGCGATTTATTGAGGGGGACTGAAAAATATCATTCACATATTTAAGCGCTTGTTTATTGATACCGCCAAGTAATTCTGCTTGATGATTAGGCTTTACCAGCGCGATAAAACTTAAGTTGTAATGCTCGGGTAAAAACTCAGTGTAGTTGAGTTTCATCCAGTCGACATCGTGCTCGATAATGGTTTTTTGATATCCTAAATTCCAACTGGTGTATTCGTAAGATAGGTCGATCATACGTAAGCTATCGTGTTTAATTGATGCCTGTACACGGCCAATCATCTCTTGTTTAGTTTGGTTATCAATTATATGAAAAAAGAATACGATCAAACAGATACTAGTAATCACCATGGAGATGATCAGCCACGATATGGTAGATACAACCGACGTAGCGCTAAAGTATTTTTGTTCGTTAATCATGCTCTAACAGCCCATCACCAAGTTCATTCGTTCAGCGCAAATTTAGGGTACGCCAGTTGGAAAGAGGCGGATTATAGAGCAAATAATCAGCAGGTCATCAAATTTTTAATGTTATTTACACAGATTTTGATTTGATTCACTATCGAAAAATTGCCCAAGAAACTTTACGAACATAACTCTATGAGTGCGTTACCCTTTGTAAGAAACAACCTGATTTCGACCCGATTCTTTAGCTTGATACATTGCTTCATCTGCTTCTCGAAGTAGATCTTCGAAACTAATGCCATTTCTTCTAGTCGTAACACCAATGCTTACTGTAATTGTGACTAGCGCTGGCCCTACATCCAATGGTGTTTTATTCAAATCAGTACGAATTCGTTCCGCGATGATAGTGGCATCTTCTAACTCTGCACCGGGTAAAATAATTGCAAATTCCTCACCACCAATGCGGCCAAAGACATCGATATCTCGTAAGTTTTTATTACAAATGTCACAAAAATGGACGAGAGCCTTATCGCCAATATGATGCCCATATGTGTCATTAATTGATTTAAAATGGTCGATATCCAACGTCAATATTGAGAGATCTTTATTGCGTTTTTCATAAAGTTTAAGTTGATGGCGAGCGTAGCTAGTGAGGTAACGTTTGTTATAGGCGTTAGTGAGAGGGTCTGTCGTCGCAGCAGAATATAATTCATCTTCATAACTTGACCGATTTTTTAAATCTGTACGTAAGACCGTGCGCACAATAAGTAAAGCAATACACAATAATCCGACCAAAAAGATCGCAAGATATGGAACATAAGAAGTGACGGTACGTGTCATATTCCATGATATAAGACTAATGGGGTCACCCATTAGATTATGAATGTAGAGGAAACCATCGAAACTTTGTGATGTATTGTCGACATATATTTTGGGTAAATCGTAATCTTTAGACAATTTTTGTAGTAAATCGTCGTCCAACTGTCTTGCGAATATGAGTATGCTGCCATCAAAGACAGCTTTCGTTTCTTCGTCAGTAAAAGGATCTGCTGACATAATGAAGGGAACACCATTAATTTTTGTTGTGAATATACGACCAATGTATTTATCACTCTTTGCATGCGCCAATTTAATTTTTAATTGTATGGATGGTGATTGCAGTATGCCTTGTGCGTATTTCTCTGCATTGGGGTTTGTACCTCCTAACACTTCTACACTTTTATCGGCTCTGATTAAAATGATTAGATCAAATTGATAGTAATCAGCAAGATAATCACGATAGGTTTTATCAATCCAATCGACATCATTTTCAACAATGGTTTTTTGATAGGCCAAGTTCCAATTAGAGTATTCATAAGACAGATCTTTCAGCCGAGCGCTCTCGTGTTTGGTCGCTGCATCTATGCGATTATGCATATCGGTTTTAGACTGATTATCTATTACTGATAGGAAAAACGTCATTAGCAAAATGCTAGCAATCATCATAGAGACGATCAGCCACGAAACGGTTGAAATAACTGAATTAGCACTAAAGTATTTTTGCTTATGCACTCTTTAAATCCATACGTAAACAGAGATTAAATAGAATACCGATCAAGGTTTGAATCTCGGTGTGCCAAAGTATAGTTGAAGAAACTGGGTCTTTTTAGAAGAGATGCAAATTACCTCAATGGAGGGAGTCGATAAATACCTCTAAAGGGTAGGTATTACAAATTGAGCACATCTTAAGTAACTTCAGAGCTCTGGGTTTTAAACGGCATTGTTTTCAAGGAAACGATTAATGTGCAACAACTCTGTTGCGCCCGCTGCGTTTGGCCTCATACATGGCTTCATCGGCTTCTTTGACTAGCTCAGCAAACTCGAGGCTATCTTGATGAGTCGCGACACCGATACTCACTGTTATCGTCAGTTGGCGTGTGCCAATAGTGAGTGGTTCATTGCTGATTGACTTGCGAATACGTTCTGCAACTTTACAAGCATTGTCGATATCTGCGCCTGGAAGCAGAATCGCGAACTCTTCACCGCCAATTCTTCCCAACACATCTGCACCTCTAAGATTATTACGGCAAATAGTACTGAAATGAATTAACGCCGCATCGCCAACGTCATGACCGTATTGGTCGTTAATCGATTTAAAGTGATCAAGATCGAGCACGATCAACGATAAATGGCGCTTTTGCCGTTCAAAGAGCATGATCTGGTTACGAGTGTAACTGGCAAAATATCGCTTGTTGTATGTTTGGGTAAGAGGATCTGTGGTTGCAGCAGTAAAAAGTACATCCTCATATTGTGAACGGTCCTTTTGATCCTTTTGTAAAACGGTACGAGCAATGATCAATGCGATACCCAATAACCCTAAGAGAAATAAAGTGAGGTAAGGGACAAACGCAGTCGTTCTATGGTCGATGTGCCAAGAGAGTTGGGCCACTGGTTTCCCGTCCAACTCTTTAAGATATAGGGAATCGTCGTATTTTTTTGCATCAGCATTGATGTGAAGAGCCGGGAGATGATAAGCCTTTACAAACTCTTTCAAAGATTGATTATCAATGATTCGCGCAAAAACAAGCATACTACCATCGACAATCTCTTCATTTTCTTCGGTAGTAAAAGGCTGCGCTGAAATAAAAAAGGTGACGCCATCAATATTGGTAAAGTAAGTTTTGTTTAAGGCTTGCTTATCATGTTGTTTACTCCAACCAAATAGCTGTTTAAGTGAGGGCGATTGAAGTAGCTTACTGGCATATTTCTCTGCGTTTGGAGCATTACCACCGAGTAATTCAATCTCTTCGTTGCTTTTGATTAACGCAATGACACTCATGTTGTAATGAGCAGTAAGGTAAATGGTGTATTTTTCTGTCATCCACTCAATATCGCGTTCAACAACGGTTTTTTGATAGGCTAAATCCCAGTTGGTGTACTCATAAGAAATATCTGTGTAGCGTAGGTTCTCGTGCTTAATCGAGGCGTCTACTCTGGCGGCGTCTACCGTTCTGGTTTGGTCATCAATGATATGAAAGAAGAAACTAATCAAGACGAGGCTTGCGATCATCATCGCGACAATAAGCCACGTGATCGTGGAAATAACGGAATTAGCGCTAAAGTATTTTTGTTTATGCACTCTTTAAACCATGTGTGAACAGTTATTTACAGCTACCAATCGCGTATAGCGTGTCTTTGTTTAAAGAAATATAGCTGAAATCCCTGAATGTTGAATAATTCTAATTGATAGTTTTGCGAGTGAACTTGGGAGTGGTTGTTTTGTCCTTAAATATTTAACAGATAGAGAAGCTACGAAGTCGTTTTCACCACTTGATGAGATCGATTGGGACAGACTGATTTAGCTGTGTTGGTTGAGGAATTAAAGCAAATATATGTTGCTAGCCTATAAGCACTCTGATACTAATTAATCGTCACTATTTTATTGAATATAATGGTTTTTTCGTGACTGGCATGTTTGAACTACAAAGGATAGGTTAATGGATGCACTGATAGAGCAGTACACTGGGGCGGATGAAGATTCGCGCTTAACTCGTCAATATATTGCGCAAATTGAATTTGATACCACCATGGCGAAGTTAAAACCTTATTTAAAGCCCGGTTGCTACGTGACAGAATTGGGTGCTGCGACCGGTCGTTACTCATTAACATTTGCCCAAATGGGGTTAACGACGACTGCGGTTGAACTGGTTCCAGATCAGGTTCGTATCCTTAAAGAAAAAGCGGCGCAACAGAATCTTGATTTGTCTATTTACCAAGGCAATGCTTGTGACGTGCCATTTATTGATGATCATTCCCAAGACGTATGTGTTATTTTGGGGCCGCTTTATCACATACAATCCCAAGATCTGCGCGAACAAGCGATAGCCGAAGCCCGTCGTATTTTAAAGCCGGGCGGCATTGTTGCCGTTGCCTATATCTCACGCTTCTTCATTGCTGGCATGTTTACCCAGAAATTTCCTGAATTGGTCACGCCCGACGTTTATAGCAAATTACTCAATGAAGGTGTGGTGACCAGTGCCGAGGCTGATCGTTTCTTTCAAGTTGGTTATTTCGCTACGCCAAAAGAGATGGAAGAGTTAGTCGAAGGGCAGGGGTTTAAACTGGTTAGCCATATCGCCACCGATACGTTTAGTCGCTATATCGCCGATGGCATCAACCCAATGACCCCAGAGCAATACCAAGCTTGGTTTGAATATCATTTGCAAACCTGCGCTGAACCAACCCTGCTTGGCAGCAGCAACCACGGTTTAGTCATTGCTCAGTGTTAAACGTGGTTTAGTTCTAGTTCTGATTAACAGGCACCTATAACGGTGCCTGTTTTTGTTATCTGCACAATATTAGTTCATTTCAATGTATTCATTCCGAATATTACTCGCTGATACAGGGATTTTTCTGTTGGCATAATCCTTGTAACCATGTTGCATAATCAACCAATACGCAGGAGCGTTGAATATGCAAAAAGATACGGATTTCCCATTGAGCGAGGTACCCGATAGCCATCGTAAGGGTATGGTATCCATGGCGGTTATGTTATTGGGATTTACTTTCTACACGGCAACAATGTGGGCTGGTGGTAATATTGGTAAGGCATTTTCATTTGATAACCTACTGTTGATTATTGTTGTAGGTAATCTCATCTTGGGGATCTATGCTGCGGCACTAGGATGGATAGCATACAAAACGGGGTTAAATACGGTGTTATTGGGCCGATACTGTTTTGGAGAAAAAGGCAGTCGGTTGTCCGATTTTATATTGGGTTTTACCCAGATTGGCTGGTACGCATGGGGTGTGGCAACCATTGCCATTGTGCTCACCACACTGCTAGAACTTGAGAAATCTTGGCAGCTTCCTTTAATGGTCCTATTTGGCTTTGGTTTCTGCGTCACCGCATTTATTGGTTATCGTGCAATGGATATATTATCCAAAATATCCGTACCTCTGATGCTAATTTTTATTGCGATTAGTTTTTATCGCGGCCTAGTGGATGTTGGTGGTTTGGTCGCTCTGTTTGGTATTCAACCGGCACCTAACATGACAATGAGTGCAGCTATTACCGTTGTTATAGGTACGTTTATTAGCGGTGCAACACAGGCTACTAACTGGAGTCGATTTGCCAAATCAGGAAGGGTAGCAGTGCTAGCAACGCTCATAGCATTCTTTATCGGCAACGGTCTGATGGTGTTTATTGGTGCGTATGGTGCATTAATTTATCAACATGCTGATATTGTGGATGTTCTAGTCGCTCAAGGCTTTCTTTTTTTAGCTATTGCTATGTTATTTACCAACTTATGGACAACCCAAGATAACACTATTTATAACTTTGCTGCTGCAGGTTGTAATTTATTACGCAGTGATAAAAGACGTACCATCACCATTGTAGGAGCGGCTATTGGCACCATATTAGCGGTATTAGGAATGTATAACTATTTGATTCCATTTCTTGTGTTGCTAGGTACTTTTATTCCTCCAATCGGGGCGGTCATTATGAGTTCCTACTGGTTTACCTACCGAGGGACATTCCCCAAATTAGCGAGTGTCACACTGCCTGATTATAATTGGATTGGGTTAGGAGCCTATGTGATTGGGTCAGGTTGTGCTTACTTTTCTCCGTGGATGCCACCATTGGTGGGGATTATAGCCGCAAGTGTCAGTTACACTTTACTGGCTCATTGTTTTTCCTTCAGAACAAGCAGCGAGCAGGTACATCTGACTAACTAAGAGTAGAGGGGAAAAGCCGAACTTTAGGGCTTGATAATGAAACTGTAAGTTAACAGTAACTATTTATGTAGATGTGGTTCAAAAAGTGGAGCTTTGTCCTGAGAAACCGATGACAAAGCTCTGCGCTGTCTGTATATAAGCCTAAAACGATACTCAACAATATAAGTGCATTGGGCAATGAGTTGGCTCCCAATAAAGCACTCGAGTATAAAAATTAAAAAAGGCTTAATTATGGAAATACTAAAAAACTTACCTCGCTTCATATTGCTTGGTATTCCACCTAAATATTTTTTCACTCAACTCTGTATTGCATTTAGCATTAGTATTGCAACTGGACTGATCGCATTCGGTACATACGCTGTTGTAAATTGCTTTCTGTATCCATATTCAGTCTATTTTTATCAGCTAAAAACGAATTCGTTTTATCCGAGAAACTCGATAGCACATCGAGTGTTTACGTTGTGGCTATGCCTCAGTTTTGCCATCATTATTGGTCTCATCTGTATTGTTAATCAACTGTCTAAGTTTGATTTAGCATCTCGTAATAAAGAATTTTAATCAAAAGCTTGAATCTAGTTTTTGCTAACTAGAATGACAATAAATAAACGAGTTGGAGAAATACTATGTCAGTTGTTTTTATCATTATCGCTGTTGTGTTGGTGCTTTTTATTTTCGGGACCTACAACTCCCTGATCAGAAAAAAGAACGCCGCGAATAACGCTGAATCGAGCATTGATGTAATGCTTAAAAAACGGTTTGATCTCATTCCAAACTTAGTGAGCAGTGTTAAGTCTTATTTGAAACATGAAAACGAAACGCTTGTGCGCCTTACCGAACTACGTACTCAGGGAATGAGAGCCAATTTAACTCAAGGTGAAAAGGTGGCGATTGATAAGCAGCTTAACCAAGAAATGAGCAACTTGCGAGTTTCACTAGAAGCGTATCCTGATTTGAAGGCAAGTGAGAATTTCATAATGTTACAGCGTTCTTTAAATGATGTTGAAGAACAAATTTCCGCAGCACGTCGCTCTTTTAATGCCGCTGTGAACGAGCTAAATAATGCAGTAGAAATGATTCCGACCAATCTGTTTGCTAAATATATGGGGATTACCACTCGTGAATTATTCGATATCCCTGAAGTGGAAAAAGTGAATCCAAATGTTGGCGAGCTGTTTAAAAACTAGTCAGAGGTCATCATGAATTTACAAGAACTAGAAGCTGCATTTGAAACGGATTATAAGCCAAAGTTAGCACCACTCGATAAACGCCGAACGAAAGCCGTCATGGTGATGCTTATTGGTATTTTGATCTTCCCAATTATTGGTTTTATTGACTACGAAATTATTAGATACAATAACTATGATCCACGCATTGGACTGGCGATATTTGGGGTTGCTGTGTTTATTTACCATAGCTATTTTTCTAGTGTGTGGGGTGACTATCGAAACCATTACAAAATCCAAGTAATGGAAACCATGTTAGCGACGATGTTTCCGAATTTGGAATACACGCCAAACGGTCATATTGAGTCTAAACTTTATAAGAAAAGTGAACTTTATGACCATCACTTTGATTCAATTCAGGGCGAAGATTATATAGAAGGGAATATTGGTAAAACGGCGATACAATTTTGCGAACTTGAATCCAAGTATAAGACAACCAGTCAAGATTCTAAGGGCCATACCAAAACAGATTGGCACACAATTTTTAAAGGTGTGTTTTTTATTGCCGATTTTAACAAGCGTTTTTCTTCTGAGCTCTTTATTGTCCCTGAAGGTGGGTTGTTCTCCTCAATAGGAAAAATGTTCGGCAGTGACTCTAACCGCATGGGAACGAGAGTTACCCTAGAAAACCCAGATTTCGAAAAGCTGTTTGAAGTGTATGGTTCAGATCAAACTGACGCGCGGTATATCCTTTCTCCTACGTTAATGGAACGGCTAGTCGAGTTTCGTCGTTCGTTCATTAATCCTATTCGCATCTCCTTTATTGACGGAAAGCTTTTTATTGCTATCGAATCCAATGTAAACCATTTTGAACCTAGCTTATTTACCCCTGCGACGTCATTTTCGGTGGTTAAAGAGTTTTATGGGCAACTTAAATTCCTAACGGATATTGTTGAGGATTTGGATTTGAACACACGGATTTGGACTAAGAAATAAACCTTTACCAATATTAGCGATAACGGTGCCTGTCCTTGTAAACGGGCACCGATTTAATCGATTCCAGCTAATGTACTGAAGCGATTTTGTGTTATTGATGTAGTAATTTCCTCAAAAACGCGCATAATCCTCCACTTCAACACTTAGAGAAGATATGACCATGGCTGACTTTCAATATTACTTTCATCAACTTCCTTGTTTTAACGATAAAAATACGAAAGCAAGTACCGATCTGGGTTGGTTAACGGCTGCTATGAAAGAAGACGTTCTCGCACAGATCGCTGAGATGAGCGCGCAAGACAAACTTGAAGCCGATATTGCAGTGAACGTGACCTGTACTAAAGAAGAAGCTCGCGATTACCTTCTGCTGAATTTCTACGGTTACACAGATGAAGAATTGGCTGACCAAATCGAAGCTGATGATGAGCAAGAAGTCGCAAACGAAATCGCTGAGTTGCTAGAAGAAGGGAACGACGCATTAGTTTTTGAACACGAAATTGCTCTACAAAGCGCGACCGAAGACGAGTAATCCTCAGAATTCAATACCCATCATAATACTATGATGGTTTGGTTTAAGGCGTTAGCTGGTGATATCGGCTAACGCCTTTTTTCATCGATAGTGCTCACTTTATTAAATGATAGTGGTGTGCTGAAAAAGATTCATAAAAAGGACAGGCACCGAAATCGGTGCCTGTCCTTTAAAACGCGCTTAACAGTGAAAAGCCTAGCAGTTAATGATCTGCTACCGATTCGGCTTCTTTTAATTGCTGGGTAACATCGGCCCAGTGTTGGCAGGCATCGTAACAAGCTTTTGCCAAAGCCGGAATTTCATCGAATGCTTGCGGTAAACGCTCTTCGACAAGATCGTGCAGTTCACCTGCGCGCTCCGATGCAATTCGCTTGGCCTTTTTGACTTGCTTGCGCAATGCCTGTAGTTCTTCTTCTTCCATGAATTGGACTCCCTGTTGAGGCTGACTTTATTTTCTACGTCATGCTTAATCATCTAATAACCTTCAATGTTCATACCAAATAAAATCTGTTTAAAAATGAATAAGATAAAAATAATTAGTACGGATAACGGTACAAACAAGACACGAGATTGGGAGAAATACGACAAAGTGTCGGTAGTGAAATCGGGCAGGTTGGGAAGTTGGCAAGAGAGCCCAAAGCAGCAAGGAAGTAAACAACAAGGTATAAAAAAACCGCTGGCTTACAAATAGGCCAACGGCTTTATTCTGAGCCTTAAGTAATATGTGTCTCTTAATAAAGGCGCATGTTACTTAATAGCGTCAATCAATTATTGGTCGTTCCAACGTTTGATTGATTCAGCGATTACTTCTTTCGCTTCAGCGATGTCGCCCCAGCTTTCAACTGTTGTTGTGCCAGCTTTCTTCAGATCTTTGTAGTGATTGAAGTGGAATTCGATTTGCTTGATAAGTTGTGCTGGAAGATCTTCTAGAGAGTTGATCGCGTTACCGTTGCTACGGTCGTCCGCAGGTACAACAACAACTTTGTCATCAACTTCGCCATCATCAACAAACTTCATTACACCGATAACTTTCGCTTTTAGGAAGATACCTGTTGTTAGAGGTTCGCTAGTGATGATCAGTGCATCAAGCTCGTCGCCATCTTCATCAAGAGTTTGTGGGATGAAACCGTAGTTAGTTGGTTTCGCAAAAATCTGTGGTTCAACGCGATCAAGTTCGAACACAGCAAGCTCACGGTTCCATTCAATTTTGTGGTTGCTACCAGTTGGGATTTCTACAACTACGTTCACTAGGCCATTTTCGTAATCGCCTGGAGTTAAAATTTTATTAAAATCTGCCATTTCAGCTTCCTATATCAATGTTTCGGGGCGCATTTTAGCAGTTTTTGTTACTCAGCGGTAACGATAATCATCCACAGATGAAGCAACTGCTCATTATGAAGACACTCCAAGAAACCCTGTCAATCACAAACAACACTGCACACCACATAACCCGCTTAATATCACCAGCAAGAGGCGTGATGCTAAACGCTGTTTGCTTAAAGCTGCCAATACATTAGCTCTCCTCAGCAAAAATAAGTGGTAGATCGATCAAAATGCCAGCAAAGATAGGGGACATACAAGGCACATAGTAAGGACGTATTTTGTCCATTAAAAAGAAAGCACACCACTAAACATCAAATTGTTAATGCAAGATACTGATTTTTAGTCACATGTATAAGAAAAAGCATCCCAACAGTATATTTTTTGATAAATGCCATATAAAACAAGTCCTATAAGTGGTATTTATATATGCAAGTGAATGTTATGTATATTATTGACTATCTTGTTGATAGGTGAAGCGACTAGTTTTGTACATGAACTATGGAAAGAATCCGGATTTTCGTTTCGGTATAACCTGCGCAAGAGCAACAAAACTAAGTGAGAAAGACGATTTCTCGGTGACAAATACAGAACATAGCAAGTAAAAGCAGAGCATATCAGTATAAGAGTTCTGTATGAGAACTGTTAGGCAAATAGTCGTATTTTCAGATAAGGTTGTTATGTTTAAAAAAAGATTATATTTGGAGCAGCTCAATCGGCAAGGTAACGATCTTTTAATTGATAGGGCAAATATTAAAATAGCAATAATTGATGATATGGATGTCCCATATCTAGATAGTTTGCAAAGAAGTGGGTATAACGTCAGACATTACAGAGATATTGAAGATTTTGATATGCTCAAATCATACTCAGTTATTGTTTGTGATATCAAAGGTGTTGGTAAAAAATTTAGATCTCGATTAGAAGGCGCATACATCATAAAAGAATCGCGTCAGTTGTACCCTGAAAAATATATTATTGCTATGTCTTCAGCTGTCTACAAAATTAATGTCGCAAAAATCATAGAAGTTGCTGATGATAAGATCATTCGAGATACAGACCTTGATCGAGTTATCAACTCTATTAGCAAGGCGGTTGATACGATGCGATCAAATAAACTCAGATGGTTGAGACTGAGAGATAATCTACTGAATGTACATAATATGGACTTATATGACGTTTGGGAAGTTGAGCAAGATTTCATCGCTTCAATGTTGCGAAAAGATAAAAGCAAACTTGAAAATAGTAAGGCGGTTGCTCATGCAAATGACATCGTTAAAGGTCTATTAGTTAACTTCATTTCTGGGATAATATTTTAATGTCAAATATGGACTACAATGAGCTGGTGCTTGAATCGATGCATGAATTGCGTTACTTCAATCAACGGTTGAAAAACCTATCTGAACAACTAAGTATCGCTCTTCATGCTCAGAAAATTGGCGAAGATAAGCCAATAAATATGAAGCCCTCACAAGCAGACCAAGTTCGTGTCGTAGCAGAAGGTATTCTGAACTTATCTCAGTTGTTCACAACTAGATTAGACTTTATCGATGTAGAACTAAACCCAGACGCTATTGAACACTTGGCAACTCAACAAGTAAATATCTACGGCAAATTTTACAAGGCTAGAAAAATGTTAAACTCTCTTTCGAGAGAGAAGAAAGTTAAAGTGCATATTGAGGCAGACAATGAAGTGCGTAGAGTCATGGATGCTTATTCTATAATTGATATTCTCCCGTATTTACTTTTAGATAATGCCATAAAATATAGCCCTGAGCGCAGTGATGTTTATGTGGAATTTACATATTACCCTAATTGTACAAGCATAGAGATAAGTTCTTCTGGTCCTTTTGTTGGTTCAGATGAAATAAAAAATCTTACTAAAAAACATTTTCGTGGTAGGAACGCCTTAAATCTTGAAAATTGTGTTGGGCGAGGGCTTGGTTTGTACTTTGTAAACTATATTGCAGAGCTACATGATATAACTGTGAAATACGAGTCAGAAAAATATACGTATGAAGTAGACGGAATCCCCTATTCAAACTTTAAAGTTGAGTTATCAGTTCCGTGGGAATAATTTGCCTAACAAGAGACTATGGCGTCAAGCGTTAAATTTTTGATGTGTTTTCATCCCACATGGTTCCATCTCTCAGCATAGAATTTAGTATGACAACCATCTTTCTAACGCAGGCGATAATGGCCACTTTTTTAGGCTTTCCAGCATCAAGTAGCCGNGAAAAATATACGTATGAAGTAGACGGAATCCCCTATTCAAACTTTAAAGTTGAGTATCAGTTCCGTGGGAATAATTTGCCTAACAAGAGACTATGGCGTCAAGCGTTAAATTTTTGATGTGTTTTCATCCCACATGGTTCCATCTCTCAGCATAGAATTTAGTATGACAACCATCTTTCTAACGCAGGCGATAATGGCCACTTTTTTAGGCTTTCCAGCATCAAGTAGCCGCTGATATGTGGCCTTAAAAACGGGGTTACACTGCATTGCTGACATCATTGCCATGAAGAGAACGGTGCGAACTTGATGGCGACCACCTTGGATAATACGTTTGCCTTTGTACTTGCCGCTTTCTTTAGTTATTGGGGCAACGCCAATCAGTGAGGCCGCCTGTTTATTAGTGATGTATCCAAGCTCAGGGACGTTACTGATGATGGAGGCTGCGGCGATTTTTCCAATGCCGGGCATGCTCTGAAGTATGGCATTTTTCGCTGTATATTCAGGGCATTGTTCAATAAGTTTAATGATTTTTTCTTCTATCTTTTGAACTTGTTTTTTGAAAGCAGTGAGTACAGGGGTAATCGATGAAGCTAATGCTTTAGGCATGATTTGAAGTCGGTTTTTCTCCATGGTTTGCATCGCTAATAGCTGATTACGTCTAGCGACTAAGTCACTCATTAATCGTATTTTTTCTGGTTTTAATTGCGTGAGTTTAGGTTTGATGGCTTCAGCAAAGTGGGCAATAAGTGCTGCATCAAGTCGGTCGTTTTTTGCTTTTCTGCCAATAGCGCCAGCGAACTTTTTTATGTGTAATGGATTGGCGATGACGTAGGGAAGTTTTGCATCGGCACAGGCCATAATAAACGGCATTTCTAGACGACCAGTTGCTTCGATAACGACGCGTTGAGGAGAGTACTTTTTGATATTTTTAATGGCCTTATCGATACCAGCTTTGTCATTGGAAACAGAAAAATAGATATCGAGAGGACGAATGTAGATATCAAGTTGTGATTTACCGGTATCCACACCGACATTAATGTTTTGAAGTGTGTTTGTATTCATAATAAGCTAACTCTTGCTTGCATAATGCGGGTTCGAGACCCAGAAGACTATTCGAGTGTGGTGCTTGGAGTCCTATGTCGCGTTCCATCTTGTTACCGGTCTCTCAATAGAGGAGCCAACGTTCAATCGAACTACGACATAGAAAGCTTTAGTTGCAGCTAAAGCCTGGGTCTCACATTACCCTAAATCGGTAATTATTATCCATACAAATATCGGTGAGATTGTGGTGTTTTGAGTACAGGGAAACCGCATGAACATCCTTGATTTTAAAGGGCTGAACTAGGGACAGAATTATCTATATCACCACGATTTTTATTGACCTTTCTCGCATGTTTTTACATTTACAAAGGATCGATTTGTAGATCATTCTCATTGTTTTCTAATGGTTTCGTATTAAAAAACAATTAACTGGGACACACACCTTTAATTATTCTTGTGTCAAAAGTGCTAACCTTAAAAACTTTGNCNGCAAAGTCANTTAAAGCTTATTCAGAGATGAATGTGGTCGTTGATATCGGTGAGATTGTGGTGTTTTGAGCAGAAAGATGATTGTAGGAGTTGTGAGAAACCAATTAGTTACTGAAGCCTAATGGCTTAACGTTGTATTCATTATGAAATCAGTAGGGCCACCATTCTTTTCTTACCCAATTTGGCTTTCGCATTATAGAGTTCTTTGGTTGAGCCAACCCAAGCTCTGGGCTTCTTTGCTAGTTCAGTGCATAACGTTAAACACTCTTGCTGGGGCAGGGACAACCGTTCAAGAATGGCCGGCATGCTGTTATCAATATACCCGCGCTTATCTTGTCTAATTTGCCTGCCTACCCAGTCAACCAACTCTATATAATCCATCAAACGAAATGGGATCCCGTGATGTTTATCATGGTGTTCATATCCCATAAAGTTGGCAAGCGATGGCGTGGTGGTTTCGCCGCGTTCTAAGCTGTTCAAACGTGCTTTTACTGAGGTGTGATCGGATTTCTCTGGGGAATCGGCCATTTTTGCTCTTATCGGATTGAGATCGACGTAAGCCATGGCGGTCAGTAGTGCTTTCTCGTCTAATAAGGCTTGAGATTTAAATCGACCTTCCCAGAAGCGGCCTGTGCATTGGTCTTCTTTGTTAGCCTGTACGGCAATGTCGTAGTTGAGTTCTCTCATAAACCAGCTTAGGGAATACAAACGGTGACGCCAAGTCTCAATCAACTGTTTACATGTGTGTGATTCAGCTTTTGACTTGAGCTGGTTTGCCAGCCAACGCTGAATAATCACTGGTGTTTGATGCTCACTGCACCAACGTTCTACTACTTCAAGGTCAGAAAGGGCGAGGGCGGCTTCTTTATCAACGAATGCCACGAGGTGGTAATGATTGCTCATAATGGCGTAAGAGCAAATACGTATGCAGTACACAGAAGAGAGGGTTAGCATACGCTGTTCAACCCATGCACGGCGGTGCTCATAAGACTTGCCAGTAGAATTATCTTTACCACAGAGAAAGGAACGGCGTACACAGCGAGAAACACAGTGATAGTAGGGTGTTACGTTAGGGCAAATGAGTTGAGATCTGGCCGTTGTCATTCGTTCACTCCGAGAATCTAAGCGTGATTAAGCTTGGCAATTTGTTGATGGAGGCGATATAAGACGAGCGAAAACTTACGACCGAATTCAAAGAAATAGCGAGTAATCGGAGCGGTAAATTGAGCGTATGTTAGGGCGTGTGTCCTTATTAAATTTCTGTCCTTATTAAATTTCTGTCCTTATTAAATTTCTCAACCCTTTTTTAATTATGTAAGAGATCGTAAAAAAGCTATATCTCTAGCGCAATAATGATGTTTCATGAAAGAGCTCATGGCGGTGGTCATGACATTATCTTCCAACTTTAGGCGTTAGTATTATTGTAAAAAATTTATAAAGGCAATTTAGAATGAATAAAATGACCACAATTGCATGTTTGGTTGCAACAGCTTTAATGGCTGGCTGTAGCACCACACCAACGGAGCACCATCAAGTGAAATCGCACCATGGCTGGCATTCTCAAAACCTATCCAAATATATGAAAATGTATGAAAAAGAGAATGCGAAAGGCAATGATGAACAAGCGCTGTATTATTTAGAATTAGCGGCTAAAAACAATGATCCCATGGCATGGGATCGTTTAGGAGAGTCCTATATACATCAGCGTTATGGCTTGAATAATATAGAAAAAGGGTTTGAGTATACCCAAAAAGCGGCAATGAGCGGTCAAGCTCGAGCTATGACGAATTTAGGGATTCTTTACCTCTATGGCACTGGTGTGAAAAAAGATCCACAAAGCGCCCATCAATGGTTTATTAAAGCCGCGCAAAAAGGGGATATGAAAGCGCCGCGTTATCTTGGTCTGATATATCAAAATGGCTGGGGAACAGCGGTCGATGCGCAAAAGGCGGCACAATATTACCAGCAAGGTGCTACTCAAGGAGATATTACCAGCCAATACTACCTAGGTAAGCTTTACGAAACGGGTCACGGTGTGAAACAAGATTATGCCAAGGCATTGGATTGGTACCAAAAATCTGCAAAACGTGGCGATTTACCTTGTTTACCCGCCATTTTGGCACTTGGTCATGTTTATGAAAATGGATTAGGTGTCGAAAAAGATACCCAGCAAGCATTAGTTTGGTATAAGAAAGCGGCTGCTTTGGGAGATGCAGGAGCAAAAGAAAAAATTGCACAATATCAATACCCTAAACATCTAGAAATAATGAATGTGACCGCTTTAGTTAAGGTGCTTGGTGATGGGCAGAAAGTGGCTGGTGTCGCGATTGAATACACTCATAATGTCGATCCTGCTTCTTTAGACCTGTCTGATTTTACTGTTCCGGGGCGTGAAGTGAACGAAATTTACCTCAGTCATAGCGCAGAGCTAGGTAAGCCGTCAGCAACGGGGTCTTTTGTTATTGTGCAGCTAAAAACTGTGATTGATCCAGACAGTAGTAAAATGGGAGGAGGTCCTAAAAAAGGTCAAGGTCATCATCAAGGTAAAGCACCAGTAGGTCACGGTGGTCCACAATTAGGTGAACGCTCGAACAAATCACCAATACCTGTGACGCTAAAAGCATCTGTGATTCAGTCTGGTGAAGTGACGCTGGATAACGGAGTTAAAACTGCAACAAGCCAAGATAAGCTCACCAGTAACCAGACATTAAATCCAGATATTCAAGGTTTTAAACAATTTGTATTTCACGATGAGAAGTTAAATCGCGATTTGATGTATAACTTATACATACCGAAAAATTACGATCCTAACCAGTCTTATCCCTTAGTGCTGTTTATGCACGATGCTGGCGCTGTGAGTAATAACCCGATCGAAACCTTAACTCAGGGCTCAGGCGCTGTCGTTTGGGCATCGGCACGCGATCAAGCCAAACATCCAAGCTTTGTCTTAGCACCTCAGTACAATGCAGTGATGACGGGCGACAATTCTGTAACCACAGCCGATATGGATGTGACGGTCGATCTCGTAAAACATTTGCTCAGCGAATATTCTATCGATGCGAATCGTCTTTACAATACCGGACAATCGATGGGAGGAATGGCGTCCATTGCGATGAACATTAAATATCCCGATTTGTTTGCCGCGTCGTATTTAGTCGCTTGTCAGTGGGGACCTAAGATGGTGGTTCCTATGGCAAACAAACCATTGTGGATTGTTGTTTCGGAAGGCGACACGAAAGCAAAACCTGGTATGGACGCGATTACAGCAGAGTTGAAAAAACATGGTGCAACGGTCGCAAACGCAACATGGAATGCACAAGCACCTACTGCAACGCTGGATAAACAAGCCATTGATATGATGAATAAAGGAACGTCGATTAAATACGCGGTCTTTAAAGGCGGTAATCACCGTTACACATGGCAATACGCCTATTCAATTGACGCGATTCGTGACTGGTTATTCACTCAGCAAAAATAACCGCTAAAGTTTCACCTTATTTAGCAGAGAATCACTGCAGACACCGAAGTGCCTGCGTTGGCTATTTTTTGTATTCACGCAAAATAGTTTGTAGTGCTTGTACAATTAACAGGGACACACACCCTTAATTATTCTTGTGTCAAAAGTGCTAACCTTAAAAACTTTATCGGCAAAGTCACTTAAAGCCAATCCATAGATGAAAGAGGTTATTGATATCGTTGAGGTTGTGGTGTTTTGAGCAGAAAGATGATTGTAGGTATTGTTCGATAAGTCATTTGATTTCATGGCACAAAAAACCGTCTCGTTCAGAACGTAGACGGCTTTTTATGTACTTTAAGTCGCTTTATTGGCGGCTTTTATTAAGGTCGTGTAGTTCTTCACTAGACCAGATTTTGCGTCTAAAGCGAGGGTTTTTAGACGACATATCAATCTTGTAAGGGTTTGCTTCTTTCGTTTGTGGTAAATCCAAAATATTGCAAAGCTCTTGAGATAGCCATTTTTCCACTTTTAAAACAACCATTTTTTTACGTAGACGACCTTGTTCATCTCGGTTCAAAATGGTTGGTAACGTGTTCAGTGTTAAGATCTCTCCTAATGCAGGATGAGCCATACGATCACGGCCTTCGACGCTCGCATAGAAGTGCGATACAGCAAACACAATGCGCTCGGGATTAATTTGCTTCAAGAATTTACAAGATTTAATGATTGTAGATCCGGTACGAACCATGTCATCAAACAGAACGATGCTGGCGTTTTCCAAACCTTCAAATGTGTCTTCACTTTCTTTGTGAAGAGTGATTTCAACTTTACGTTCGGCAGTCCGTTCTTTATCCAACATGATGAACTTAGCTTTATTTAAACCAAGCGTGTCGTACATTTTTTTAACGAAGTCTCGGGCTCCTTTATCTGGTGCGCAAAGCACTAGGCCTTCCCCTTCCTCTCCGCAGTTTAGGATGTCGGAGTTGAGTAAGTAATGCGCATAGATTTCGTAAGGAATCAGGTTATGAAAGTTACCTTCAAAAACGTCAGTGAAGATCTTCTGAACGGAGTCTGAGTGGTTATGAATGGTCATGACAGTGTCCACACCCGACAGCTTTAACATTTGCGCGTATAGCTTAGCGGTAAATGGTTGACCATCAAATTTCTTAATGTCTTTGATGTCACGTTCGAAGCTGGTTTCACCTAATTCATTGTGTGCGCCCCGATCCTGTGCGCTGTAAAATAAATCGGGTTCTACCAATACGACGCGTTCGGCGCCGTTTTCTTTTGCAGCACGCGCAATAATGAAGTTAGCCATGGCTAATTCTTGACGGCTTTGAATACGGCTCGTTGTACTAACGATGACGACCACCTTACCGTTAAGCTGACGACCGATATTGTCGAAATCGGCTTCGTCCGAGATGAAGCGTGGGCAAAACTCGGAATTCATAAATTGCTTCATACTGATGATATCAGCGATGTCTTCATGCTGTCCCATGGCATAAGCGATATCAATAGCAAACGGATTATCAGAAGAGTTACTTACAACAACGACGTTGGGTGACGGGCTGGTCGACAAAGTCATGGATGGTCCTTACGAGGAAACTGAGTTTTGCGCGTAGTTTACACGCCTCAACTAAGAAAATCCTCATTGAGTTGCACTATAATTTCGTCAATAGATGATTTTTTCTATGTAATACCAGAAATAAACAAAATAAACAGGACACACGCCATTTCAATCACAGAGGCTTGGAATTTTGGCATTAAGTCGGCGTTGGTGATTATTGTATAACGGCTGACTTCAGCTTTATGGCCACTAATGTTAGTGAACCATGTCATGATGTTTGTTCAAAATTAAAAATCCGATATGGGCTACCCATACCGGATTTTTATGTTTTATATCTTAGTCAAAATTAGAATCATTTCTTAATGAATACCAATATCACAGCGACCGTTATTGTGGTGTTTTTATAGTACCTTACTTAAAAATTCTGCGGTGCGAGGGTTTGTAGGTGTGGTGAAAATTTGTTCTGGTGTTCCCACTTCTTGAAACTGGCCTTTATCGATAAAAATAATTCGGTCTGCGACTTCACGAGCAAAAGCCATTTCGTGAGTTACGATCACCATGGTCATACCTTCATTAGCCAGTTGTTTCATCACTTCTAAAACTTCACCCACTAATTCTGGGTCGAGCGCCGATGTGGGTTCGTCAAAAAGAATAACAGAAGGGTCCATTGCTAATGCTCGGGCAATGGCGACGCGTTGTTGTTGGCCGCCCGATAAGGTAGAGGGCCATGCATTGGCTTTGTCTTTTAAGCCTACTTTGTCTAATAATTTGAGCGCTTTTTCTTGGGCTTCTGTTTTGTCTTGCTTCAGTACATCGACCGGAGCCATCGTGAGGTTGTCCAAAACGGTCATATGTGGAAATAGGTTAAACTTCTGAAAAACCATTCCTACATGAGTGCGCATGGCATTTAAATTAGTTTGGCGTTCATGCAACGCGTGGTCATTTATCCAAACCTTCCCTCCTTGAAAATCTTCTAAGGCATTTAAGCAACGAAGAAACGTGCTTTTACCTGAACCGGAAGGTCCAATAATACAGACAACTTCTTGTTCGTTAATCTCACAAGTAACATTATCTAAGACGGTATACGAGCCAAAGGCTTTACTCAGATTCTTAACGTTGATCACTTTGGCTACTCCTTTGTTCTAGATATTGTACAAAGAGCGATAGTAAAAAGGTAAATACCCAGTAAATTACGCTGATGGTTAAGTAAGGTTCCCAGTAACTAGCGTAAGCGCCTGAAGCTGTGCGAGCGGCATACGCAAGATCGGCCAGACCGATTGCTGAGGCAAGTGAGGAGTCTTTTACGATTGCAATCGCGTTATTGCCTAGTGGTGGCAACATGCGTTGAAAAGCTTGCGGTAAAATAACTCTGTACATAGAGCGAAGGTAACTCATTCCTAATGAGCGAGACGCTTCCATTTGGCCGTTATCAATGGATTGAATGCCTGCTCGAAAAATCTCTGATACATAGGCGCCTGAATTCAGTGTAATGGCGACAATACAGGAAAGAAATGCGCCGTAGTTCGATCGTAACTCACGAGCAAAATCTGAACTCATGATGCCATGAACGACAAAAAGCCCGTCTCGAGGGTTAGTTAATAGGGGAATTAAGGCAAAGTGAACAACCATAATTTGGACAAATAACGGTGTGCCACGAAAAGCACTGATATAAATGCGAACTGGCCATTGAATGCCGTAATGTAGGATGTATTTCCATGGTCCGTGCGGAGCTTCTGCAAGTCGGCCTAACCCTAGGATGAGACCCCATAACGTCCCGGTGATAACGCAAATAATCGTGCATTCTAAAGTGGTTTGGGCTCCACTCATAAAGAGTGGCCAATATTCTTGTATGATATCCCAATGGAATCCGTTCATAGTATTTCCTGGAGTACAGCTAAAAAAGCGAGCATAGATACTCGCTTTCGGTATAAATATAAAAAGTGAAATTATTGAGCAGGAAGAGTTGGAACGTCAGTATCAAACCAAGTTTGGTAGATTTTCGCATAGGTTCCATCTGCAATAATGTCTTTCAAACCAGTGTTTATTTTGCCCAGAAGTTTATCGTTGCCTTTTGCTACAGCTATACCAAAATACTGTGGTTTGAAATGTTCATCGTAGACTAGCTTAAAGTCTTTTTCTGGGTGAGTTTTGATGTAGTATTTCACGACACCTACATCGCCAATGGCAGAACTCAATCCTTCTTCATACAACTCTTGCAACATGAGAGGTGTATTATCAAAACGTTTGATAGCTGTGCTGTTAATGCCTAATACTTTAGAAGCAATGACATCGGCAGTACTTGAGTTAACCACGCCGACGTTCTCATTTTTTAGCTCGGAAAGGGCATGTACTTTTGATGATTTAGGTACAACAATCGCTTGTTCTGCAGGGAAGTATGGGTTTGAAAAATCGACAATTCGTTTGCGTTTATCGGTAATCGTGATACCAGAAACAAGAATATCGCGGTCACCTGAATTTAAAGTGGCAAAGATGCCTTCCCAAGGGGTATTAACGAGTTTGATATCGAAATGCTCTTTCTTCGCAATTGCTTTGATGATGTCTATATCAAAACCTTTCAGTTCTTTACTTGGTGTCTCGTATTCAAATGGGCGATAAGTACCTCCCGCACCTACAACATATGTCTCTGCATTAACGAAATAAGGAGCCATGCCAACAGCAATGCATAGAATGCCCAATAATTTTTTCATTGTTATAAATCCTTTTAAGAGGGGGTGTGAATAAAAGTATCATTTTATTGCATTAATAATCAATCCATATTCGATAGTTATCCCCTTATTTTTCAAGAGTATAAAAGCGCCTTAGAATAAAACAAACACGACACACACCATTAAAACGGGTGAAAGAGAACCCCTAGAACCTTCATTCAGACTTTTTTCTACTTAGACTGCTTTTAAAACGTGTTTGATAAACATGTCAATGACGGGAGGAACGGGCGTCGTTTGGCAGCGTAGAATGTGCATGGTATGAGAGGCAATCGTGAAATTAGGCAAGATCTGAATTAGGCGGCCAGTTTGAATATCTCTATCGAGCATCACTTCAGAATTAAGCACAATCCCCGCACCGCTTAATGCGGCTTGCCGTATTGATTCGCCAGTATTACATAGTAGTGTTGGAGTGATTTCTAGCTGGTGGGTTTCATTAGCGTTTTTTAATGTCCAATACTTATTGGAACGCCATTGAGAAAAGCTAATACAATTATGCTGCAATAAATCCTGAGGATTTTCTGGTATCGGATGGCTTTCTAAGTATTCTGGTGATGCGGCAAGTAGCATTCTATACGGTGGTAGAGGTAACGCTACTACGCCTTCATCAACCACATCACCAATACGGATTGCAATTTGATAGTTATCCTCAACGAGATCAACCCGATGATCCGACAAATTCATTTCAATACTCACTGCCGGATATTGTTTTATAAAATCCGCCACGATGGGCGCTAATATACGATTCCCATAGGCGATGGGCGCACTTAGCCTTAGATGGCCAACCACTGAATCGTTGAGTTGATGTACCGCTTTTTTGGCTTGTTCCGCGGTAGCTAGCAGTTGAGTGCAATATCGATAATAACATTCACCTGCGGCCGTTAAGCCTTGTTTTCGGGTGGTTCGGTTAATTAACTTACAATCTAAATAGGCTTCAAGCTCACGGATTTGTCGACTTAACATACTCGGCGTGATATCGAGCTCTTTCGCCGCATTAGTAAAATTGCCTTTTTCTACAGTAAGAGCAAATGCGCTGACTGATTTCATGAAGTTCATTTTGTTATCCCAATGGCTATTGGATTGTGAACATAATGTACTAAGTCTTTGTCGGTAACCAGTATTTATTCATATTATTTGCCTGCTTAATATTTCGAAAACATTAAGTGGATATGAAAATAATTATGAGCCTCAATATTTCAATTCTGAAAAATTCCAAATTTAGCGTTTTCTTTATATCAGATATCTTGTCTGGTTTTGGTGTTGGGATGGCAACGCTAAGTGCCAATTGGTATGTACTTATGAAGACTGGCGAGTCATCCAGTGTCGGAACATTACTCGCAGTGAATGTGATCGCAGGTTTTATCACAACCATTATCTTGGGGGGAGTAGTAGATCGAATACCGCGTAAGACCTTGATATTTTGGACACACCTATTAAGAGCTATCGGGTTTATTGGCATATTTTTTCTATTGCATTTTTACGGTTTTCATCTCTTTGTGCTCTATGCCTTTTCTGCTATCAACGGCATAGGTTGGACTCTTTATATCGCGTCATCGCGAAGTCTTTTGCAAGAAATACTTGATGAAAACAGCTATGTTCAGGGCAATTCTCTATTAGAAGTGAGTTTGCAAGTAGGGATGTTTTTAGCCGCTGGAGCTGCAGGGGTTTTATACAACTATTGTAGTTTCGCTGGGATTTTATTAATCATTACAGCAATGTTCATTGCAAGTGCCGTTGCCATTATTTTTCTTAATCACCAATCGCAAATTTTTATCGATAAAAAAGAAGATTATTTATCTTCATTGCAGGGAGGCGTTCAATTTCTATCACGGAATAAAATTATTTTTTTGTTAGGTATTATTTCTATTGTGCCTCTTATAGTCACAATGATGTACAACGTTGTATTACCTGAATATGTGAATAATACATTACGAAAAGGTAGTGTTACTTTTGGTCTCGCTGATATGTCCTATGGGATAGGAGGACTAGTGTCAGGCGTTCTTATCTCATTGTTTAGTCGCAAATTAAAATCAGAAAAACTCATCGGGTTGTTATTCTTAATCGCTGCTGTGAATTTGCTATGTCTAAGCCATAACACAGTGACGTTCAACCTTTATCTATGTAGTTTGGTTTTGGGCATTTCTAACTCGTCATTACGCATTTTAATTGGCGCGATATTAATGAAATTGGTGTCTAAGCAATATATGGGGCGAATGATGTCGGTCATACTCGGGATATCGCTCATTTTTCAATGTGGGCTTTCTTTATCTATAGGTGCTTATATCGATCACAAAGGATCGACGTTCGGCTTAGTTATTATGGGGATGGTTATGCTAGTAGGTTTCATTTTGTACTGTTTTGAACAAATAGCGATAAAGCGCATCTGCAATCCGTTAATTCAAAAGAATGAATAATTGAAACGCCATACAAAGTAATGGGGGGATATCCAATTATGCTTGATTTTATGGCCTTGGTTTGCATCAATTTGCATAAATATTTTGGATTGTACCTCATAGTTAGTGACTTAACTCCTGCGTTGAAATAGGCAATTTACCCCCTCTCTGTTATACCTAACTTTCGATACAAATTAAAAATCTGTATCACTGAACTCTACATATTTCAGTACATTACTTTATCTAAAAGTAATGATAACGGCTGGTTAAGCGGTTTGGTTTCATTGGAGAAGGATGGGTTTATGCGTTTTATTCAGGTATTAATAGTGGCATGTATTAGTGCAATGATGGCTTTCCCTTCTGTTGCTGCGGAAGGGCAATCTCGTTATACCATTGAACAGATGAAAGGTAATGTCTATCGTTTTACTGCCGGACATTATCGCTCAGTGTTTATGGTGACTAAACAAGGTATTTTGGTGACTGATCCGATTAATCCCAGTGCTGCATCTTGGTTAAAACAAGAGCTCAAAAAGCGCTATCACTTACCCATTCGTTACATGATATACAGCCATAATCATGTCGATCATTCCCTTGGCGGAGATAAGCTCGCAGATGCTGATACCATTGTCGTAGGGCAGGAGTTAGCTGCAGAAGATATGAAATTCACACAATTACCAACACGGTTGCCTGATGTCACTTTTGGGGATCATCTACATATCAAACTTGGCGATAGTGATGTTGAGTTGAAATATTATGGGGTGAATAATGGTCGTGGCAACGTGAGTATGCATTTTATGCCAGCAAATGTCATGTTTGTCGTCGATTGGGTTGTACTTGGGCGGATGCCTTATAAAGATCTACAAGGTTACGATATTCAGGGAATGATAGATTCAACCGAGGCGTTACTCAATGGCCCCAAATTTGATCTGTTAGTCGGGGGCCATGCAGAGGCCGGTGATAGAAAAGATGTGGAACATTATCTAGGGTATCTTAAAGCGCTTTATGCCAAAGTCCGTGATGGCATGTTAGCAGGAAAGGATCTGAAAACCTTACAAAAAGAAATAACGTTGCCTGAATATTCCAACCTCAAGATGTACAAACAGTGGTTACCAGAAAATATTGCAGGCGTTTACCGTACTCTAATCGACCAGTCCTACTTTAATTTCCGACCTGATATTCATCAGTAAGTCATTTTAGGCAGGGTTGAGCTAGTGGTATCGACTAGCTCGCAACTTCCTCTCACGGCTCTAAATCATCTTCGCTTGAAATTTACCGGGTGTTTCACCAAAGCGTTGGCGAAACGCTTCTATATACGCACTGACATTGGTGTAACCGCTTTGCGCTGCGACTTCGTTGATACTCAGCCCTTTTTCGATAAGAGCAAGCGAGGTAATAATTTTTGATTGTTGACGCCATTGGCTGAACGTTATGCCGGTTTGCTTAATGAAAATACGGCTGAGAGTGCGTACGCTCACCCCCCAATGACTTGCCAGTTGCTCTTGGGATAAATGGCTAGATGGCGATTTTAGCAATTCATCTGCAATATTTCTTGCGCGGCGATCGATGGGAAGGGGGAGCCCTAACGGGAGCTCTTGTAATCTGGCGACTTCGAACGCTAACAGAGCGACCAGATGTGATATATAGCTGTCTGGATAGCTTGAATTACCGCATTCGATTGCGCGTTGCAACAGGGTATCAAGAAAACCATTCATGCAATACACGCCTGGCTCTGCTGGGAAACCTTGCGCTGAGGAATAATCAAGGTTTAGAACATGCACTTGGACTGCCGTGAAAATTTTCACTTTATGATTGCAATCCTTGGGTGTCCACCCAACTGAACCTGGGGTCACAGACCACTGGGCTTTTCCCGTTTCAACATTGATAATGCCGTTTTCTAACCAATACAATTGCCCCCATTGGTGTTCATGCCAAGGAGTTTCGTAGGTTTCTGTCAGTTTAAATGACTCGATATCGATAATGATGGCCGAATATCCGTATTAAATGTCAATATACCGATAATAGTATCATGAACTAATCATGTACATTGCACTTGTTTAGAAATGAAAATGAGAACGATATGCATCTACATGTTTTTGCAGTGGTGTTGAGTAACCAATATCAATATTCAATGAACTCATTTTATCTATCTTCTAGTTCGTTACATCATTTCTGAATCATGAGTTTAACGTGATTTTAAGCCGTGTTGCTACTTATAACACGGCTGGTAACAATCCAAGCTCTACTTGCTCTTCCTGTCGATATTAAAAATAGAGAATTAGAAAAACTATAGGACAATCAGAATGAAAATCTTGTCAATTAGACGCCTTACCCTTGGTGTTATGATTGCTTCACCGGTACTTTCTGTATGGGCCCAAGATACAGGCCTACCGACAAAAAATACATCTACAGAAACGATTACTGTGGTGGGCAGTGATACACAATCTACACCAGTTTCAGGCGGAACAGGCATGGCTTTGTCGCCTGAGGAAACCCCACAATCTGTCAGCGTGGTTGATACTTATACCATGCAAGATTGGAACATGGATTCGATCAATGATGTGTTGGATAGCGTGATTGGTATTTCGGCTAAGCATGATGATGATGTTCGTACTGAATATCAATCTCGCGGTTTTGATATTAATAACATTCAGATTGATGGCACTCCTTATACGTGGGGAGATGTGGGCAATAGTTCGGGTGAAGCGTTGGCGGATATGTCCATTTATGATCGAGTAGAGGTCGTTCGTGGCGCAACGGGATTAACCACTGGAGTCGGTGATCCATCTGCTTCGATTAACTTGGTGCGTAAACATGCCGATAGTGACACGTTAAAAGGTAACGTGGAAGCAACCATAGGCAGTTGGGATCATCATGCTGTGACGGCTGATGTGCAAAACTCATTAAGTGATGATGGTTCGCTGCGCGGACGTATTGTTACTAAATACAGTGAGAAAAACTCTTACGTTGATCTTTACAGCTCAAAACGCAAAGTACTTTATGGCGTAATAGAAAAGGACATTAACAGCGACACGTTATTACGCGTCGGCGGTAACTACCAGAGCGATGATATCGACGGGGCGTCATGGGGTGGGTTGCCGGGTGCCTATTCAAATGGTACTGAGACTCACTTTGCTCGTTCAAAAACGACTGCTGCAGATTGGAGTTATTGGAATACAGAAAACAAGGGCGCTTTTGTCGATTTTGAACATACGTTAAGTAATGGCTGGCAATGGAAGACTAACTACAGTTATGCAAAATATAACAAAAAGGATGAGCTTCTTTATTTGAGTACATTAGACGCTAGCGATGATTCCATTTCAGCCTATCCTGAAAAAGATCATAGTAACAGTGAGCAGAACAGCATCAGTACTCAGCTGACTGGTCAATATCTTGTATTAGGACGTGCGCATGATTTTACGGTTGGTTTAACCTATACCCGCCAAAAAGTCAGATCCTATGAGATATACGCGGATAATTACTCGGATATGGTAAACAATTTTTCGAGTTGGAATAATCATTATAGTGAACCAACATGGTCATCTAGTGCTTATTTAGCAGAAGAATTAAAAACCGAACAGCAGGGGATGTTTGCCTCAACACGTTTAAATATCCGCGATGACTTCAAGCTTATTCTTGGTGGACGTGTTGCGAACTGGAAACGAGAAGGTCAAAGCTACGAGGTTGATGCAACACACTCTGATAATGGCATTTTTATGCCTTATGCCGGTGCGCTCTATGATTGGAATGAAAACACGCGTCTCTATGCAAGTTATGCAACCATTTACGAGCCACAAGACGCGCAAAAAAGTAACGGTGAGTTCTTAGGTCCTGTCGAAGGTGATACTTATGAAGTCGGGATGAAGAATCATTATTTCGACAATAGATTACGATTATCACTTGCGCTATTCCAGACTGAGGAAGATAACCTTGCGCAAGACGATCCCACGGGGGCTACAATAGTTAATTCTCAAAATACCGCACAAGTTGCCGCTGATGGGGTAACGAGTAAAGGTTTTGAAGTACAACTGGTGGGACAACCGCTAGAAGGTCTTGATGTGAATTTAGGCTATACGCAGTTCAAAGCAGAAGACAAAGATGGCGAAGCCGTCAATACGGATTTTGCTCGCAAGCAGTTGAAACTGATGAGTAGCTATCAGTTTATGCAGTGGTTACCTCAATTGACGATGGGCGTATCACTACGTTGGCAAAATAAAACGTATGCCGGTGATGTTAGCCAATCCGCTTACAGCCTGGTGGATATGATGGCGAAGTATCAAGTGAGTGATAATGTGGTGGTAAATCTTACCCTCAATAATCTGTTCGATAAAAAATACTATAACTATCTAGATTCAGATAACGAAGTTCATTATGGCGAACCACTGAGTGGCACTCTGTCAATGAACTATGTGTTTTAAGCAACGGTTTCTCTGTTTTATTTAGTGAAATGATCATTGTCTAACGTAGTCGCTTGCTATTGTTAAAGGTGGCTACGTTTGCATACCTAATGATTCGCATAATCAATGTGACATTTTTTTACTTTTTCTTTCTTATTATCTGTATTGCACTGCAAGCTCGTTAAACATGATATTACTGAAAGTGATACTGTGTCATAGTTAAGACTCTCAATAATTCTTAGTTCTCCCCAAGCAAGAAATGGGAGACGTTATGACCTTGTCCTTTATACTCGTTAGCTTGCTTTTTGTGTCTGCTTTGTCGTAAGGCGCAGGGAATGAACTAAAGTAATACCTGTAGGACTTTAGTTAGGGTCAATGATATGAGAGGGTTTTGGTCATAATGATTCGTTATGTTGCACTATTATTGGCTGTATTTTTTCCATTTTTTCCCGTATTTGCCCATCCCATTATTGAAAGTAACAATGCTCGTATAGACATTAGTTCAATGGATTATTTTCAGGAGCAGCCTAACAGTCCATTATCCTTGCTTGAGGCAAAAAAGCGCTTTCAAAATGATGAGGCAATAAGCGCTAAAACCCGCTCGTTGACATTCGGTATTAGCAATAAAGCAACATGGATACGTTTGTCAGTATATAACGATACGATGCAAACCGTGCAACGAAGACTAAGAGCGGGGCAAATTTGGGTCGAAAAACTCGATGTTTATCTTGTTCACAATGGAGAAGTGTTATCTCATTGGCTCACTGGTGATGGGCAACATGCAAACCACCATTTATTGCCAGATATTGGCTATGTATTTAACGTTCAGCTTCCCCCTGGAGAGAGCAGTATTTATATTCGTGGTTATTCTCTCGATCCCTTAACCTTACCTATTCAGTTACAAGATTACTCAGTAGCGCAACTTTCTGATGTCATATCACATATGATATCTGGGGGGTTGTATGGCGTGCTATTAACCTTAATTGGTTATAACGTTGTGCTTTATCTGACGTTAAAACAAACCGTGTCACTCTATTACTGTTTGTACATTAGCTGCTTTATTATCATGAACTTGGGTTATAGCGGATATGCATTTGCGTGGGTGTATCCTCATTATCCATTACTACAAAATTATGCCACGCTCTTTTTCATGGTGTTTCATGGCGTGTGTGGCCTGCTATTTGTATCTTGTTTCCTCAACTTGCCAACACGAATGCCAAAAGCAAACCGTGTGCTTAAAATCTACAGTATTATTGCTGTGGTGGCTTCGCTAGTGTTGTGTGTGACGCAACAGCATCTTTGGGGATCATTTTTATCTTTTTCATTTTTGGCTATTACCACACTGATGCTCATTGGTATTGGGATCGTTAATTTGGGGAAAACCGCTGATTCGATTTACTTTCTTGTTGCCGTAACTTTTAGCATGTTTGGCTTGTTTATTACCACTCTGTCTGTTTGGGGTATTATTCCTTACACCTATATTGGGTATAACAGTGCCGGTTATGGTGTGTTAATTGAAGCGTCGATTTTGGCTATTATTCTCGCTAATCGGTTAAAAGGGATTGAACAAGAAAGGATTACAGCAAATTATTTAGCCTCTTACGATCCGCTCACACTGTTACGTAATAGGCGTTCGTTTGTAGACGTTGGGCGTCAGCGGTTGCATAGCGATATGACAAGTCAATCACCAACGAGTTTTGTGATGATGGATATCGATCATTTTAAACGCATTAATGACACCTACGGCCATCATGTAGGAGATAAAGTATTGACGCATGTTGCGACCTTTTTGAAAGAGAATGTGCGTACACAAGATGTATTAGCAAGATGGGGTGGGGAGGAGATGGTGCTGTTGCTATCAGACATGGATAAAGATGATGCGTGCACATTTGCGGAATCTTTACGTGAGCGTATTCAAAACATGCCATTACATGTTGATGAAGAAGACATTGATATCACGATTAGCTTCGGTGTCGCTTGTACTCAAAGCCATAATAGAACGCTCGATGCACTCTATAAACAGGCTGATATTGCGTGTTATCAAGCGAAGAGCTTGGGGAGAAACCGAGTTGAAGCATACCGATAAAAGTGAGTTATTTACTATTATCCATGCCATCTAGAAGCATTGTTCTATAAATAAAACGCCGCGAGTTAATCGCGGCGTTTATACCCAAGTACTTTATTTAGCAGCTTGAGATTGATATTTTTTTAAGAGTTTGTTTAATGTTTTTGGGTCGCTTTCTTTTAGCTTATCTAAAATGCTTTCAGCATGCTGTTCGAGCCCATTGTGTTTTAGATCTTTGATTTTATTTATATTCTCTTGTAGTTGCTTAAATTTCTGAACCTCGGTCGAATTAGGTAGTTGTATTTGAGTGATGATTTCATAAAGTACATCACTAATTATGCCTATTTGGCGTCCGTATGAAGCACCGCTATTGAAGATGGCTTTTTCAATATCACCGTTACCATTTTCTTTTTTTATGGCGTTGAAAAAATATTCCGGTGAAAGATCTTGGTTCACACTGCCGCTTAATGGAAAGTTAAAGTTTGACGCAAACCATGGGTTCATAGATTACTCCTTGTTTAATATGAGTGAATATCACATCAAAAAGTCGTATATAGGGTGAGTTGATTTTCTCGATGAAATTCGACTGACCATAATTACTAAGATGGATTGGTTATGACTTCTATTCGGCTAAATCATAGCCTGAAAAATAAATAACAGTGTGAGATGAGAGACACTTTGCACTGTTAATTAATAAACCTTGGTAGGTGATGAGTCTGCTGAATGTTTTACTTTGTAAACACGGACAAATCCAACACCTTACTTTCGCCTAACCAGAATAGGTGCTCGGTATGATCTTTCAATTCGTTATCGGTTACGCCATGTACTAATACGGTAAGTCCATCTCGTTTACTTTCAAGCCACGGCATAATGGTGTTATAAATGGGGTGATTAAACGCGAGCTGACAACTCCAATGTGGGTGAGGTCCAACCTTTTTTTGGTGGACTCGGCCTACTTTTATATCGAACTCTTTTCCGGCTGATGTACATAATTCAGTCGCTTGAGCCAGTGTGTTCGCATCAAAGTAAATATGGGCGTGATAATGAGCGTAGTTGTTTGCTGGGAAAGTGGGCATGGTTTTTCTTATTTAAAAATGATGGCGTGGATTATGGCACAAACATCAGAAAAAAGTGAAACACACAAATGCGTTTCGATTTTTTCTTCAGATACATTCCGTAGCATTATCGACAAATAGAAGAAATTTTAATTAGTTTTTAGCAAGATAGAAATCCATTTAATTCTGTATTTCCGATCTGTGGCCTTAACAATATTTGTTAAGGCTTTTTTTTTATCTGCAAACAGCAATGTTAGCTACGCTACTTTAAATTGCCCTAATAACTGCTCCATTTTATTTCCTAATGTATTAAGCCGAGTTGCGGCATCTGCGGTTGCCACTGAGTCTTCTAGTGTTCTGGTAGAAATATCAGACATGGTAATCACGCTTTGACTGACGTCATTTGATGCAATGGCTTGCTGATTTGCTGCTTCAGATATTTGGCTAAACGCACTGTGGACGTGAGCCATGTAATCATCGATAGAGCGTAGCGCTTTACTAGCCGACGCCACTCGATCCGCGGTTTCATCTGAACTATTGCGGCTTTCAACCATGGCGCGGTTAGCAAGCTCTGATCGTTTTTGGAGTGTATCAATAATCTCTTTAATTTCTTCGGTTGAATCTTGAGTGCGTGAGGCGAGTGAGCGAACTTCATCGGCGACAACGGCGAAACCTCGGCCCTGTTCTCCGGCTCGCGCTGCTTCAATCGCAGCATTTAGAGCGAGTAAATTAGTTTGTTCGGCTATGCCTACAATCACATTCAGCACCGAACCGATTTTGTCACTGTCTTCTTTGAGTGTTTCAACAGTATGGCTCGCTTCGTTAATTTTTTGGGCAAGTACATGCGTAGATTCACTTGCGTTTAGTACGACTGAGTTTCCTTCATCGGAGGCGTTGACTGTGGATTGCACCAAATTTTCTGCTTCATTAGAGTTACTGCTAATCTCTTGTGCACTTACCGACATTTGTGTCATCGCCGATGCGGCCATTTCTGCTTGAGCTTGTTGTTCGGTGGCTTCTTTCTGGGTGATGATAGCGCGTTCAGAGAGTTCGCTAGAGGCGGTTAATGTCTCGTGAGACACCGAAATCAGCGTCTCAATGGTTTTCTTCATTTTATCGGCAAAGAGATTATAGTTAGTGGCTAACATACCTAATTCATCATGGCCTAAGACGGGAATACGTAGTGTCAGATCGCCGTCTCCTTTCGCGATGTCTTCTAATGCTTTGTTGGTCGCTTTAACTCTTGAAACATTTTTTCGGGAAATAATAATAGAAGCGATGCCGCCGAGTAAGATGGCAATCACCGAGACGGTTAACAGCAACTCGATGGACACTTGTGTGTCCGATTCTGCTTTGTCGGCAGCGTTTTTCATCTCAGCAGAGATAACATCACGTAGGCTACTGATATCATTAGCAATTTGTGGTCCGATAGTATCCAGATGTTTCACCCCTTTATTGCGAGCATATATATGGTCTGTTACCTGCTTAGCGACGGCGATATATTGGCTCAGTAATGTTTGTGCCTCTTTGGCCCACGAAAGTTGATAGGGATTGGTTAATGTTTTAATGAGATCGGTGATTTGCTGTTGGGATTGTAAGAACTCACTGTTGAAGCGGTTTACTTCTGTGTTCTCGTTATCGACGAGAAATTTAAACACATAGAGACGCCCACGTAACAAAGAGTTGCTCGCCAACCCCGAGTAATAGGTCGCATCCAAATTCTGTTCTTCTTTTGCGGCATGCATAATATTGGTTAGGAGTAATTCGATTTTAGGACCGATCACGTTGAGTCTTTTTGTGACCAGTCGGTTTCTTTCGTTCATATTCGTGACGACTTCGTTAGTAAATGTATCACGATATTCTGTTTGGTTTTTTACCAGTTGGGCGATCAACGTTTGTGCTTGAGGGGCGAGAATTTCTTTTTTAGCTGTCGGCATTAATTGATTAATCAGGCTGTCAGCGCCTTGATGGAACGTTTCAACGTATTGTTTTTGTCCTGTTTGGATATAGTTTTTCATCGCCAAACGTAATCGAAACAACTTATCTGTCATATCTGCCGCAAGTTGAGTGTCTGGTGCAAGCTCGAATGAGATACGAGACATATCTTCGGATAATCCTTTTAGCAACCGGCTACTGGTTAAGGTGATACCAATCAAGATCAGGATTAATAAAGCCGGCGCAAAGAGTGCCTTCTTACCCATAGAAATATTGTTGAAGTTCATCGGAGCCCTTAAGAATTTCTTTGTTAGCTATAAAATGAGCGGTGTTACCGTTCGTATGAGGATAAATATAGAAGTGAGAAGAACCGGTTGCATAACAACACGCCCTGAGATGGACAACAAGTAAAATTTTAGCCATTTAATGCGTAAGTGAGAAGTTGTGATCCCTTTGCTTTTAAAGACTCTAAATACTTAGTTTCGTCATACGGTGTACTGGTTTTCCAGCATCGAAAAGCAATTCTAATCCACTTAAAAGCGAGTGCTCTTATCGCTGTATTATGTGGTTTTCCTTTCTCGATTTGTTGCTGATAAAACGCTTTTGCCCAAAATGAAAAACGGACAGAAAGCCCAGCCCATTCGATAAACGTTTGTCTCAAGAATTTAGGGCAACAGTATCGCCAGTGAGTCCATGATTTTTTCCCACTGCGTTCAATCACAGGAGCAATACCGGCATATTTTTGTAGCTCAGCGGCATTATTGTATCGTTGTCTGTTAGTTCCAAATGCAACGAGTAATCTGGGGGCTAATTGAGGGCCAGCACCAGGGAAACTATCGAAAATAGCACGATCTTTTTGGGCTTTATAGCGTTGTTTTATGTCTTTATCAATGGCGGTAATAGCTCTGATGAGCAGGCGTAATTGTTCGATATAGATGATAACCATGAGCGTGTTTGGGGCAATAATGCCTTGGTCTTGAGTGAGCGTCACTGCCGATTTTATCTGTTCAACTCGACGCTGATTACGTTCTGGATAGTGGGCATTATGAGCGTTGAAAAACTTAAGTAAAGTGGATGGTCTC
>NZ_WEKT01000027.1:0-62609 GCF_009874545.1 Vibrio eleionomae
TCACAATGTGAATTTTACACATATTGAAGCAGTTGCTTAGTAATACGGTGTCTTTTTCTTTTAAAAAAAAGTGTGAAAAATCAGCCAATATTTATTACCGGTTATTATCTATTCCCCTCCATTTCAAATAAAAATACGTTTTCTTTGTGTGTAATTTTATTACGTAATTAATTACAAATAAGTATATTGCCATTCATAAATAGAGTTACCGAATAAAACTTCGAATTTACCATTTTACTATTCCTCTCTCTTTCTCAAATCCCTTTTATATATTAGTTTTATAGGCACATATCGAAGTGAGATGTTTTTTAGTTATCGGGACTTATTTATCTAAGGTAACTATCAAAAGTGTTTTTACTTCACAAATTAAACAGGGAATTTTGTAGTTCTTAAATTACAAATGTGATTTAAATCAGCGAAGGAATAAATATATGCTGGCTGAAAGTACACACGTATCAATGGAAGAAGTTCGTTCGAAGTTGAAGATTCTTGGTTCTCTCAATGCTGAGCATCAAGAAATATTCCCCACTGCCGCTCAAGATTTATTAGCTCAACTGTGTGAGCGTTATGCTCCTCGTTTAGAGCAACTGCTTAAATCTCGAGAAATTTTTCAGCAAAAAATCGATCAAGGAGCATTACCTGGATTTCTTTCTGACACGCAAGATATACGTGAGGGAAGTTGGAAAATTTTAGGTATACCCAATGATCTACAAGATCGCCGTGTTGAGATCACTGGTCCAACAGACCGAAAAATGGTGATTAATGCATTAAACGCGAACGTCAAAGTGTTTATGGCTGATTTTGAAGATTCGATGTCACCTGATTGGGAAAAGGTTCTTGATGGTCAAGTAAACCTGAGAGACGCCGTCAATGGTACGATCAGCTATACCAATCCGAGCAATGGTAAGCAGTATCAACTAAAAGACGATCCGGCAGTGCTTATTTGCCGAGTTCGGGGTCTGCACTTACCTGAAAAGCATGTGTCATTTGCTGGGCAAACCATTCCGGGATGCTTACTGGACTTTGCGCTGTACTTTTTCAATAACTATCAAGCATTGTTGAAAAAAGGCAGTGGACCTTATTTCTACCTACCCAAACTACAAAGCCATCAGGAAGCGAAGTGGTGGAGCGATGTGTTCCATTTTACTGAAAACTTCTTTGGTCTTGATACCGGAACCATCAAAGCCACAGTATTGATTGAAACTCTCCCAGCCGTATTCCAAATGGACGAAATCCTCTTTGCGTTGAAAGAGCATATTGTTGGCCTCAACTGCGGCCGTTGGGATTACATATTCAGTTATATCAAAACATTGAAAAAACATGGTGACCGTGTCCTGCCTGATCGCCAAGTCGTCACTATGGATAAGCCTTTTCTCAATGCTTACTCACGTCTACTCATTTATACCTGTCACCGACGTGGGGCGTTTGCTATGGGGGGAATGGCGGCATTTATTCCAGCCAAAGATCCTGGGGAAAATGCCAAGGTGTTAGAGAAAATAGTCCATGACAAATCTTTGGAAGCGAATAACGGCCATGATGGAACTTGGGTTGCTCACCCAGGGTTAGCTGATACTGCGATGGATGTATTCAATCAGGTGCTAGGTGAACGTCAAAATCAATTAGATGTCACTCGTTTATCTGATGCTCCTATTACTGCACAAGAGTTACTTGAACCTTGTGATGGCCCACGCTCCGAACACGGAATGCGCCACAACATTCGTGTTGCTCTGCAATACATCGAGGCTTGGATTTCGGGCAATGGCTGTGTGCCAATTTATGGGCTCATGGAAGACGCGGCTACAGCGGAAATATCCCGTGCTTCTATTTGGCAATGGATACAGCACGGTAAAACACTCGATAACGATCAGGTGATTACCAAAACGCTGTTCCGCCAGTACCTCAATGAAGAGATTGAGGTTGTTAAACAAGAAATTGGTTCAGACGCTTTTGCTAAGGGGCGTTTTACTGAAGCGGCTGAATTGATGGAAAGGCTCACGACAAGCGATGAGCTGACCAACTTCTTAACGATACCCGGCTATGACTATTTGCCATAACCAATCCAACCAATAACGTTAAACAGTAACCACCATTTCAATATCATACCTTTGGTATCGGTAGCGAAAGGAAGCAGGCCTAAGCCTACATTATAAGAGGGATACACCATGACACTGACTCGTCGTCAACAAATCGAAGCACTAGAGAAAGACTGGGCAACTAATCCACGTTGGAAAAACGTGAAACGTACCTATACTGCCGAAGAGGTCGTTAACTTACGTGGCTCAGTCTTACCAGCGAATACCATTGCCCAGCGTGGTGCTGATAAGCTTTGGTCGTTGGTCAATGGGAGTGCAAAAAAAGGGTACGTGAACTGCTTAGGGGCTTTAACAGGCGGACAAGCGGTTCAGCAAGCGAAGGCTGGGATTGAAGCTATTTATCTATCTGGTTGGCAGGTTGCTGCAGATAACAATACGGCTTCAACCATGTATCCAGATCAATCGCTTTACCCAGTGGATTCGGTACCTGCGGTAGTTAAACGTATCAACAACTCATTTAGACGAGCAGACCAGATTCAGTGGACGAATGGTACGACACCTGAAGACGAAGGTGGTATTGATTACTTCTTACCTATTGTCGCTGATGCAGAAGCAGGATTCGGTGGCGTGCTTAATGCCTATGAACTCATGAAATCGATGATAGAAGCGGGTGCTGCTGGTGTGCACTTTGAGGACCAATTAGCTTCGGTGAAAAAATGTGGTCACATGGGGGGGAAAGTTCTGGTCCCAACTCAAGAAGCAGTACAAAAATTGGTTGCGGCTCGATTAGCAGCGGATGTTGCCGGCACAACAACACTTGTGATTGCTCGTACTGATGCCAACGCGGCTGATTTGTTAACTTCTGATTGTGACCCGTATGATAGTGATTTTATCGTCGGAGAGCGCACCCAAGAAGGATTTTTCCTCGTTAAAGCGGGGATTGATCAAGCGATTTCTCGCGGCCTAGCTTATGCACCATATGCGGATCTTGTATGGTGTGAAACAGCAAAACCTTGCTTGGAAGAAGCTCGTAAGTTTGCTGAAGCTATCTTAGCAGAATACCCGGATCAGCTGCTTGCTTATAACTGTTCTCCTTCCTTTAACTGGGAGAAAAACTTGGATGCCAAAACCATTGCTGAATTCCAACAAGCGTTATCCGATATGGGCTACAAATACCAATTCATTACTCTAGCTGGTATCCACAACATGTGGTTCAACATGTTTGAATTGGCTCATGCTTATGCCCAAGGGGAAGGTATGCGTCACTATGTGGAAATGGTACAGCGCAAAGAATTTGCCGCAGCAGAAAAAGGCTATACCTTTGTGGCACACCAACAAGAAGTTGGAACGGGCTATTTCGATAAAGTTACGAATACCATTCAGGGGGGCAATTCGTCAGTAACGGCACTAACCGGCTCGACTGAAGAGGATCAGTTCTAACCTAATCCGCACTTCCTTTTTGCAAACTTCCTTATATGTTTTGATATCTTGATGTCAAATTTGAGCGGCCTAAGCCGCTCTTTTTTTATAAGTTATAGAAAACTGAAAGCCATTATCTCATCGCGTTTCAACGTGAATTAGTCGTCAAAATCTTCAGGTTCCGTTTCTTCTTGAAGTTCTAATAGAGTTATCGCGATAGAAATAAAATCGGTTTCGGTGATGATGCCACACAATTGCCCTTTGCTGAGTACTGGGAGACAGCCTACTTTATGTTTTTGCATATAAAGAGCGCTTTCTTTAAGTCCCGCTTGTGGTGCTACTGTCATTAAATTGGTATGCATGATTTCATACAGTGGTGTATCTGCGGTGTAAGACTGCTCGTTTGGCGTACCGTGTAAGCTTGATTCTTGTGCTGCCAAAATGTCTCTTTGCGAAACCACACCCTGTAACTGATGATTGCTATCCACAATAGGAATATGGCGGATATCAAGTGCTTTCATCATGTTGTTAGCATCAGAAATAGTATGGGTTCGCGACAGAGTATGTGGGCTGCGAGTCATCATATCTTCAACTTTAATCATGGCCATCTCCTATTGTCAGTCCTGTCTTTTGACTATAGTGATTGACGAAAAATTTGAATGAGAGATGAATCATTATTTGTTGCTCTTTTTAGCAGATTTAAATAACAAACATACGATTATTTGAGGTTGGTTACGCTTCCTATTGTTGGTTAGAAAAAGGCCTTTTCTGTATCTTGTTAAAACTTCGGTATATACTAGCGCGCCGCGAAATTATCTATCGCACACATTCACTAAATTAAGATCAGAAGTCATGCACGTTTCAGATTTTCATTTTGACCTCCCAAATGAGCTTATTGCTCGTTATCCAACTGAGGAGCGTACCGCAAGTCGTTTATTGCAGCTCAATGGCAATGATGGCGAACTTGTTGATGGGACATTTAAAGATGTTCTAGATATTGTTAAACCGGGCGATTTACTGGTGTTTAACAACACTCGAGTGATTCCTGCTCGTATGTTTGGTCGTAAGGCTTCCGGTGGCAAACTTGAAGTGTTAGTCGAACGAATGATCGATGAGCATTCAATTTTGGCTCATGTTCGTTGCTCTAAGCCACCAAAACCAGGTACAGAACTTTACTTGGGTGAAAACGATGAATACCAAGCAGAAATGGTTGCTCGCCATGATGCGTTATTTGAAATTCGCTTTACCAGTGATAAAGCGGTATTAGAGATTCTTAATGCGATCGGCCATATGCCGTTACCTCCTTATATCGACCGTCCTGATGACGATGCGGATAAAGAGCGTTATCAAACGGTATACAACGAAAAACCTGGCGCTGTTGCTGCTCCTACCGCGGGCTTGCACTTCGATAAACCTTTACTTGAACAAATTCAGGCAAAAGGTGTCGAACTCGCGTACGTGACTTTGCACGTTGGTGCTGGTACGTTCCAGCCAGTTCGAGTTGAAGATGTTGAAAACCATCATATGCATTCTGAGTACGTTGAAGTACCTCAGGAAGTCGTTGACGCGATTGCTGCTACTCGTAAACAAGGTGGACGAGTGATCGCAGTAGGGACGACTTCGGTCCGTTCTCTAGAAAGTGCTGCGCAAGATGCTCTAAAAAATGGGACTGAATTGGTTCCGTTTTTCGGTGACACTGAAATCTTTATCTACCCTGGTTACGAATACCAGCTGGTAGATGCGTTGATTACTAATTTCCACTTACCTGAATCAACATTAATCATGTTGGTGAGTGCGTTTGCTGGATATGAACACACAATGGCTGCTTATCGTCATGCTGTACAAGAGCGTTATCGTTTCTTTAGTTATGGTGATGCCATGTTCATTACTAAAAAAACGATAAAATAGACGACAATTGAGTCGTTTAGATAAATAATGTTTATTATCAATAGCAAGTTGTTAGGGTTATAAACTTAACGACTTTTACCCCGTCAGACTGTTTCTCTGACATTGGAGGCTTTGTGAAATTACAGTTCGAACTGAAAAAGAAAAATGGTAACGCCCGTCGTGGTCAAATGACTTTTGAACGCGGTACGGTGCAAACTCCGGCATTTATGCCAGTGGGTACTTACGGCACCGTAAAAGGTATGACACCAGAAGAAGTAGAGCAAACTGGTGCGCAGATCTTACTTGGTAATACCTTCCACTTGTGGCTTCGCCCCGGACAAGAGGTGATGAAACTGCATGGTGACCTGCATGACTTTATGAACTGGCAAGGCCCAATTTTAACCGACTCAGGCGGTTTCCAAGTATTTAGCTTGGGTGATATTCGTAAAATCACGGAAGCAGGCGTACATTTTCGTAACCCTGTTAACGGCGATAAAATTTTCATGGATGCGGAAAAATCCATGGAAATTCAACAGGATTTAGGTTCAGATATCGTCATGATTTTTGACGAGTGTACGCCTTATCCAGCCACACATGACGAAGCAAAAAAATCGATGGAAATGTCACTACGTTGGGCACAACGCTCACGTGATCATTTCGATAAACTAGAGAATCCAAACTCACTATTTGGTATTGTGCAGGGGAGTGTTTACGAAGACTTGCGTGATACTTCAGTGGAAGGACTGACAAATATCGGTTTTGATGGCTATGCAGTCGGTGGTTTAGCGGTAGGTGAACCAAAAGAAGAAATGCACCGTATGCTGGAACACACTTGTCCGCAGTTACCTGAAGATAAGCCGCGTTACCTCATGGGTGTGGGTAAACCAGAAGATTTAGTCGAAGGGGTTCGTCGCGGAATTGATATGTTCGATTGTGTGATGCCTACTCGAAACGCGCGTAACGGACACTTGTTTGTCACCGGTGGTGTGATCAAGATCCGTAATGCGAAACATAAAGTCGATACGACACCGCTTGATCCTGAGTGTGACTGTTACACTTGCAGAAATTATTCGAAGTCGTATCTGCATCATTTAGATCGTTGTAACGAAATTCTTGGTGCTCGTCTCAACACGATTCATAACTTGCGTTACTATCAACGTTTAATGGAAAGTATTCGTCAAGCGATTGATGAAGATCGTTTTGAGCAATTTGTTGAAGAGTTCTACGCACGCCGTAACCGCGAAGTGCCACCTCTTCAAAAAGAACTCGCTTGATTTTGGGGCCAGACTAGAATATCCCACCGATTGGCTTGAATTTAGTTTGGCTCAGCCCAATTTAAATCAGATTAAATAAACAATAACTTAGAGGACGTTTCTCAATGAGTCTAATTTCTGTAGCGCATGCCGCAGGTGAAGGTGCTGCTCCACAAGGTGGCGGTTATGAAATGATTATCATGCTTGGCATGTTTGCAGTCATCTTTTACTTCATGATTTATCGCCCACAAGCTAAACGTGCGAAAGAACATAAAAACCTAATGTCTTCTATGAGCAAAGGTGATGAAGTTCTAACCAGTGGTGGTTTTGTTGGTAAAATCAACAAAATCACTCCAGACAATGACTATATCGTTATTGAACTGAATGAAAATAGCAAAGTCGTAATCAAGAAAGACTTCGTTACTGCAGTGTTACCAGCGGGTACACTGAAATCTCTATAATACAGCTCAAGGATCCTCGCTGTGCTAAACCGTTATCCGTTATGGAAGTACTTGATGGTGTTATTCGCCATCTTAATTGCAGCTGTGTATGCACTTCCAAATATTTACGGTGAAGATCCGGCAGTTCAAATTACAGGGGCGCGTGGCGCCTCTGTTGATATGTCAACGCTGGATACTGTCACTAATGCGCTCGATACTGCGCATATCCCACACAAATCTGTTGCCTTTGAAAATGGCTCTATCTTGGCCCGTTTCAAAGACACCGATACTCAATTAACTGCTCGTGATGCAATCAAAGAAGCTCTCGGTAAAGACAAAATAGTGGCGCTTAACTTGGCTCCGTCTACACCAACTTGGCTTCAAGCGATTGGCGCAGCGCCGATGAAACTCGGTTTAGACCTTCGTGGTGGCGTACACTTCCTAATGGAAGTTGATATGGATGCTGCGATGGAAAAATTGGTTGGTCAGCAAGAAGATGCTTTCCGTACCGAGTTACGTGAAGCTCGTATTCGTTACCGTGCTGTGCGTTCAAAACCTCAATCTGTTGATATCACCCTACGTAGTGAAGAGCAGCTAGAAAAAGCGCAAACATTGCTAAGCGGTAAACACCAAGACATGGTCTTTACTGAAGCAAGCAGTGGTAATCATGTGTTAACCGCGACGTTTACGGAAGCTCGTTTACAAGAGATTCGTAACTACGCAGTTGAACAGAACATCACTATCTTACGTAACCGTGTTAACGAACTGGGTGTGGCTGAACCTCTGGTTCAACGCCAAGGTGCATCACGTATCGTTGTTGAACTTCCTGGTGTTCAAGATACTGCTCGTGCAAAAGAAATTTTAGGCGCGACCGCGACACTTGAATTCCGTCAAGTCGATGAAAGTGCAGATCTTTCTGCAGCCGCAGCTGGTCATGCTCCTGCGGGTAGTGAAATCAAGTACGACCAAAAAGGTCGTCCTGTTGTACTGAAAAAACGCGTGATTCTAAGCGGTTCTAGTATTACAGATGCAAGTTCAAGTACTGACCAATATGGTCGTCCACAGGTTAACATCTCACTAGACAGTGAAGGTGGTAGCAAGATGGCGGCGTTTTCTAAGAAGAACATTGGTAAGTTAATGGCGACCGTCTTTGCTGAATACAAAGACAGCGGTAAGAAAACACCAAAAGGTAAAGTTATTCTTCAGAAACATGAAGAAGTGATTAACCAAGCAACGATTCAATCTGCGTTAGGTAGTAGCTTCCGTATTACTGGGATTGATTCAGCTTCTGAAGCGCATAACTTAGCACTATTACTGCGTGCAGGTGCGTTGATTGCTCCAATCTCAATTGTTGAAGAACGTACTATTGGTCCGTCAATGGGTCAACAAAACATCGATATGGGTGTGCAAGCCTGTGTTTGGGGTTTAGTTGCCGTGATGATCTTTACCTTTATCTATTATCGTAAATTCGGCCTGATCGCTGATATTGCTCTAATCGCAAACTTAGTCTTGATCATCGGTATTATGTCGTTAATTCCGGGGGCAACAATGACCTTGCCGGGTATCGCGGGTATCGTATTGACCGTCGGTATGGCGGTGGACGCTAACGTTCTAATCTTTGAACGTATTCGTGAAGAGATTAAGGATGGACGCAATCCACAACAAGCGATTCACCAAGGGTATGCAAATGCATTTAGTACTATTGCGGATGCCAACATCACCACGTTAATTACTGCGATTATTCTATTTGCAGTGGGAACTGGTGCTATTAAAGGTTTCGCTGTGACGCTATCCATTGGTATTTTGACTTCCATGTTTACCGCAATCATTGGTACACGTTGTATCGTGAACTTAATGTATGGTGGTAAACGCATTAAGAAATTGTCGATCTAAGGTTAGGAATCATTATGTTTCAAATTCTGAAACCAGGAACAATGATCGACTTTATGAGTCGGTCCAAATTTGCCTTCGTTTTCTCAAGTTTATTGATCATCGCATCGATTGCGTGTTTATCAGTAAAAGGTTTGAACTGGGGCTTAGATTTTACCGGTGGTACTTTAATTGAAGTTAGCTTTGAACAACCTGCTAACCTCGATAGTGTACGTAATGCATTAGGCTCTAAAGGTTTTGATGACGCGACTGTACAAAACTTTGGCTCTACTCGTGAAGTCATGGTGCGTTTACGTCCTCGTGATAACATGAAAGGCGAAGTGCTGGGTAACCAAATCATCAGTGCGATCAAAGAAGGAACAGGTAAAGCTGTTCAAATGCGTCGTATTGAATTTGTGGGTCCAAACGTAGGTGGTGAGCTAGCCGAAGACGGTGGTTTAGCCATCTTAGTTTCGTTGATTTGTATCTTGATTTACGTATCAGCGCGATTTGAATGGCGTTTAGCTGCTGGTGCTGTATTGTCATTGGCACACGACGTAACTATCACATTAGGTGTGTTCTCATTCTTACAAATTGAAGTAGACCTAACTATCGTAGCGGCATTGCTCACGGTGGTGGGTTACTCATTGAACGATACTATCGTGGTATTTGACCGTATTCGTGAAAATTTCCGCAAGCTGCGTAAAGGCTTACCTGCGGAGATTATGAACACTTCGATTACTCAAACACTAAGTCGTACTTTGATTACATCAGGAACGACATTGTTCGTAGTTATTGCTCTATTTGTTGAAGGTGGTGCAATGATTCACGGATTTGCGCTAGCCTTATTGTTAGGTATTACTGTTGGTACTTACTCATCAATTTATGTGGCCTCAGCGTTGGCATTGAAGCTCGGAATCACTAAAGAGCATCTCATGCCTGTCAAGGTTGAAAAAGAAGGCGCGGAGTTTGACCGCCATCCTTAAACCGAAAAAAGCCACTGCATGCAGTGGCTTTTTTATTACAAATTATAAAATACACTGATATAAGTGAAGGAGAAATCTATGGCAATTACGCAATTAGATTCTAAAACAGCTCTAGTCGTTATCGATCTTCAAGAAGGAATTGTGGTTCTGCCACCAAAAGAAAATGCGGCTCAAACGATCGTTAACTCAATCAAACTTATCAATGCATTCCATGAGCAGTCTCAACCTGTTGTGTTAGTAAATGTCGCTGGTGGTGCTCCAGGGCGTACAAGTTTACCTCATTCAGGTGGTGAGCTCCCTGCTAACTGGGCGGATTTAATTGAAGAATTGCCACGTAAAGATAGTGATATCTTAATTACGAAAAGCAATTGGGGAGCATTCATTAATACTGATTTGCACGAACAGCTGCAAAAAGCGGGTGTCACACAAATTGTCGTTGTTGGTATTGCAACCAGCATGGGGGTTGAGTCTACGGCTCGCCAAGGCTATGAATTAGGTTACAACGTGGTATTGATTGAAGATTCAATGACTGACAAGAGTTTGGACAACCACAAAAATTCAGTAACTGGTATTTTCCCTATGCTCGGCGAAATTGGTACTACCGAAGAGCTATTAGGATTACTGAATAAGTAATTGAGATGAAGTGCTAAGTCATCATTTTATTGGCGACAAATAATAAAAAAGCCCAGACACGTGTCTGGGCTTTTGTGTATTCAGCTGTGACGGAGCTAGTATTATTTCAAGATCGCTTCGTTACCGTTTTCACGGATGTGTTTTAGAATTGATTTTACGCCGCGAGCGCTTGATGCAACGATGTTACCTGATTTCATATAATCAGTACCGCCAGCGAAGTCAGTTAAGATAGCACCAGCTTCACGAGCAATCAGTTCACCTGCTGCCATATCCCATGGTTTTAGGCCAAGTTCAAAGTAACCATCAACACGGTTAGCTGCTAGGTAACAAAGATCTAGAGCTGCAGAGCCTGTACGACGGAAATCAGCACAATCAACAAACAGTGAAGATACGATCTTCATGTAAGATTCAGAGTGTTGCTTTTGTTTGAATGGGAAACCAGTAGCAAGAACAGTGCCTTGAAGGTCTTTCAGTTGTTTTACACGGATACGTGCATTGTTTAGTTGGGCACCTGAGCCACGTTGAGCAGTGAATAGCTCATTTAGCATTGGGTCGTAAACACACGCTACTTCAGTTTTGCCTTTAAAGCGAACAGCAATAGAGACAGCAAAATGAGGTAGGCCTTTCATGAAGTTAGTGGTGCCATCCAGTGGGTCGATGATCCATTGTACGTCTTTATCTTTACCTTCGATAAGACCGCTTTCTTCAGCTACGATGCAGTGCTCAGGGTATGAGCTTTGAATAGTAGCGATAATCATGGCTTCAGCTTCTTTGTCTACATTAGTAACAAAGTCATTTGAGCCTTTCTGAGTGGATTCGATTTTCTCAGAGTTTTCTAAAGATTTAGCAATATGGTTGCCTGCTTTTCGCGCAGCGCGAATAGCAATGTTTAGCATAGGATGCATACGAATTTCCCAACGGATGTTAAAGAACGAAAAAGCGGGGCGGAGTATACCAGATAGAAGAGAAAAAGAAAGTGGTTATTTTCTGTTCAGTTAATAATTGTATAGGAAAAAGGGTCTGACCATTTTACTCAGGTTTATGATAAACTCCTAACGCAATAATTTGAGAGGTATCACACTGCATGTTAGACAATGTTAAAGTCGTTTTAGTTGAAACGTCCCATTCAGGAAATATCGGTTCGGCAGCCCGCGCAATGAAAGTGATGGGATTGAGCCATATGGTACTTGTAAATCCTCAATGTGAAGTAGATGCACAGACGATGGCATTGGCGGCTGGTGCAAGTGATATCGCGCTAAATGCACAAATTGTTTCGAGTCTGGATGAAGCGATTGAAGATTGCGGACTAGTGGTGGGAACTAGCGCACGTTCACGCACGTTAGAGTGGCCAATGTTAGACCCTCGAGAGTGTGGTGAAAAGTTTGCGACTGAAGGTCGTAAGCATAAAGCGGCTATTTTATTTGGTCGTGAGCGTACAGGCTTAACCAATAGCGAATTACAAAAATGCCAATATCATGTGAGTATTCCAGCGAATCCAGAATACAGTTCGCTGAACTTGGCTATGGCGGTACAGACGATTTGTTATGAAATACGTGTGGCTTTTTTGAATCAAGAAGCGGCACAATACCCAGTAGCGAGTGTAGATGAGTATCCACGCCAAAAAGAGCTAGAACTTTTTTATCAGCATCTTGAAAAAGTGTTAGTGAATACTCACTTTATTAGTGAGGAGCAGCCAGGGCAAGTCATGAATAAACTGCGTCGTTTATTTAGTCGAGCTCGCCCTGAAGTTCAAGAATTGAATATTTTACGGGGTGTTTTGTCTGCAATTGAGAAAAGTGGTCAAAACAAATAATACCCATGTAAAAGTAAGGGGTGAATACCTGAGTAAATTAGTCAAATAAATACTTGACCAATTTACTCAGGTATGAAAAACTACATCCACATAATTAATGTGGATACGGTGTGATATGAGACTGACCTCGAAAGGAAGATATGCAGTAACAGCCATGCTTGATGTGGCGTTACATTCGCAAGAAAACCCAGTACCTTTGGCAGATATATCAGAACGACAAGGTATTTCACTTTCCTACTTAGAGCAGCTATTTTCCAAACTGCGTAAAGCTGGACTAGTGGCCTCTGTTCGTGGCCCGGGTGGTGGTTATCGCTTAGGGACTGAAGCAACAGAGATTTCCGTTGGTACTGTGATTGCCGCGGTTGATGAATCTGTTGACGCAACAAAATGCAATGGCAAAGGTGATTGCCAGGGTGGCACTCGTTGTCTTACCCATACACTTTGGCGTGATCTAAGTTCACGTATCAGTGACTTTTTAAACAACATCACTCTTGGTGAGCTGATGATTGATAATGAAGTACTAGAAATTTCAGACCGTCAAGACGTTAGTCTTACGGTAGACCACGGGCTGGCACACAAAAATTCAAATTCAGTCACCGTTGGTGCAGCACCCGTAGGTATTAATGCTCGCTCGTAGCGGCAATTTTACATTGGAGTAGAAAATGAAACTGCCTATTTATTTAGATTATTCAGCAACCTGTCCAGTTGATGAGCGTGTTGCTGAAAAAATGGTTCAGTACATGACGATCGATGGGATTTTCGGTAACCCAGCGTCTCGTTCGCACCGTTATGGCTGGCAGGCAGAAGAAGCGGTTGACACAGCCCGTGAGCAAGTGGCTGATCTTATTAATGCAGACCCACGTGAAATTATCTTCACATCGGGTGCTACAGAATCTGATAACCTTGCTTTGAAAGGTGCTGCGCACTTCTATGGTAAGCAAGGTAAACACATCATCACTTCTAAAACAGAGCATAAAGCGATTCTGGATACCTGTCGCCAACTTGAGCGTGAAGGTTATGAAGTGACTTACCTAGAGCCTGAAACTAATGGCTTAATTGATCTTAAAAAACTTGAAGCGGCAATGCGTGACGATACTGTTCTTGTATCAATCATGCATGTAAACAACGAGATTGGTGTGGTGCAAGACATCGCAGCAATCGGTGAAATGTGCCGTTCACGTAAGATCATTTTCCATGTAGATGCGGCTCAATCTGCAGGTAAACTACCTATTGATGTTCAAGAAATGAAGATCGATTTGATCTCTATTTCTGCGCATAAAATCTATGGACCGAAAGGTATCGGCGCTCTTTATGTACGTCGTAAACCTCGTGTTCGTCTAGAAGCGCAAATGCATGGCGGTGGTCATGAGCGTGGTTTCCGTTCTGGTACGTTAGCGACTCAACAAATTGTAGGTATGGGCGAAGCGTGCCGTATCGCAAAAGAAGAGATGCAGTATAACTACGATCACGCTAAAGCACTTCGTGACCGCATGTTAGACAGTCTTAAAGATATGGAAGCGGTAACGGTCAATGGTGACCTAGAACAGCGTCTTCCAAATAACCTGAATATTAGTTTTGCCTTTGTTGAAGGTGAATCTTTGCTGATGGCTCTAAAAGATATCGCAGTATCTTCAGGTAGTGCATGTACTTCAGCAAGCTTAGAGCCTTCATACGTGTTACGTGCTCTTGGTCTTGATGATGAGCTAGCTCATAGCTCAATCCGTTTCTCATTCGGTCGTTACACCACTGAAGAAGAAGTGGATTACGCAGTGAAACAGATCCGTAGCGCTGTTGAAAAGTTACGTGATTTATCACCTCTTTGGGATATGTACAAAGAAGGTGTCGATTTAAGCACTGTTGAGTGGGCGAGCCACTAATCATTCCACCAGGAACATAAAAATTCGAGGGAATTTACCATGGCATACAGCGAAAAAGTTATTGACCATTATGAGAACCCACGTAACGTTGGTTCTTTTGACAAAGAAGATCCAGCAATAGGTAGCGGCATGGTTGGTGCTCCTGCTTGTGGTGACGTAATGCGTCTGCAGATCAAAGTATCTGCTGAAGGCATCATTGAAGATGCAAAATTTAAAACCTACGGTTGTGGTAGTGCGATCGCATCAAGCTCTCTAATAACTGAATGGGTTAAAGGTAAGTCTATTGATGAAGCTGCAGCGATCAAAAACGCTGAAATTGCTGAAGAACTTGAATTGCCACCAGTGAAAGTTCACTGTTCAATTCTTGCAGAAGATGCAATTAAAGCCGCTGTTGCAGATTACAAGAAAAAACAGCAGTAGATATTTATTTCGAGTGGGGGCAAGTCTCCCACTCGCCTTGTTAATTTAAATCATTAAGGTTGTAGTATGGCCATTACCCTGACAGAAACCGCAGCTCATCGCGTACAAACTTTTCTCGATAATCGTGGAAAGGGCATCGGTTTACGCCTAGGCGTTAAAACAACGGGCTGCTCTGGAATGGCGTACGTGCTGGAGTTCGTAGATGAACTTAATGAGGAAGACCAGGTTTTTGAGAACAATGGCGTAAAAGTTATTGTTGATGCCAAAAGTTTGGTTTATCTCGACGGTACTCAGCTGGATTACAAAAAAGAAGGGTTAAACGAAGGTTTCGAATTTAACAACCCTAACGTTAAAGGCGAATGTGGTTGTGGCGAAAGCTTCAATGTTTAACGGTTAAATCTTTGGGCATTCGGAGCTTGATGCTCCGAAACCGAATTCAAGGACCGGCTTTTCGATGAATTATTTTGAATTATTTGGGCTACCAACTCAGTTTACTCTGGATGGTAGCCTTCTTTCTTCTCAATTTAGAGAGTTACAAAAACGTTTTCACCCAGATAATTTCGCATCAGCGTCAGAGCGAGACCGGGTTATGGCGGTGCAAAAAGCCACTGAGATCAATGACGCTTATCAAGTATTAAAAACGCCGATTAGTCGTGCAGAATACTTGATAGAATTGCATGGCATCGAATTACGTGGCGAGCAACAAACGTTGCAAGATCCCATGTTCCTTATGGAGCAGATGGAGTTACGTGAAGAGCTTGATGCGGTAGCTCAAAGTTCTGATCCAGAAAGCGCATTGTTTGATTTTGATGGCAAAGTGTCGAAGATGCTAAAAACGTATTTAGCTACTGTTGAGCAGCAACTTAACGAAGCTCAGTGGGAAGCAGCAGCAGACACAGTTCGCAAGCTAAAATTCATCGCCAAATTAAAGAACGAAATAGAAAAAGTCGAAGAAAAATTACTCGGCTAATTCGACAACAAGGACCCATCCATGGCATTACTTCAAATTGCAGAACCAGGTCAAACTTCTGCACCACACGAGCATAAACTCGCCGTCGGGATTGACCTTGGTACTACCAATTCACTAGTAGCTACCGTACGTAGTGGCACCGCGACAACCCTTAATGACGATCAAGGTCGTAGCATTTTGCCTTCTATAGTCAGTTACTCTGACGAAGAAGTCAGTGTTGGGTATGACGCTCGTGAACGCGCAAAATTGGATCCGACCAATACCATCAGTTCAGTTAAGCGCCTTCTCGGCCGTTCTCTGGACGATATTAAAACTCGCTACCCAAATTTGCCTTATCAGTTTAAATCAAGCGAGAAAGGGTTACCTATTATTAGTACCCCTCATGGTGATAAGAACCCAATTCAAGTCTCTGCGGATATTCTTAAAGCGTTAGGGGCTCGTGCTCAAGAAGCATTAAATGGTGAGCTTGCTGGTGTTGTGATTACTGTGCCCGCTTATTTCGATGATGCGCAACGTGCCGGAACAAAAGATGCGGCCAACCTTGCTGGGTTGCATGTATTACGTCTTTTGAATGAACCAACTGCTGCAGCGATCGCTTATGGCTTGGATTCAGGTCAAGAAGGGGTGATTGCTGTTTATGATTTAGGTGGTGGTACGTTTGATATTTCGATCCTACGTTTATCAAAAGGCGTATTCGAAGTGCTGGCGACTGGTGGCGATTCTGCGTTAGGTGGTGATGACTTTGATCATCTAGTCGCTGATTGTTTGAAAGAGAAAATGGCTAAAGTGGGCGAACTCTCTAAAGAAGAGTATCGAGCACTCTTGAATGCTGCTACCCAAGCAAAGATTGATTTATCTGAATCTGATGTCGCGCAAATCGACGTATTAGGTTGGCAAGGTTCTTTATCACGTGAAGAGTTTGATGATCTTATTCGTCCTCTCGTGAAGAAAACCTTAATGTCTTGCCGCCGAGCATTGCGTGACGCAGACGTCACACAAGAAGAAGTATTGGAAGTTGTGATGGTGGGTGGCTCGACTCGTACTCTCCTAGTGAGAGAGATGGTCGGGGAGTTCTTTGGTCGTACTCCGCTAACAAGTATTAACCCAGATGAAGTGGTGGCAATTGGTGCTTCGCTTCAGGCTGATGTATTAGCGGGTAATAAGCCTGATTCTGAAATGTTACTTTTAGATGTGATTCCGCTATCACTTGGTATTGAAACTATGGGGGGGTTGATTGAGAAAATCATTCCTCGTAACACCACGATTCCAGTTGCTCGAGCTCAAGAGTTTACCACGTTCAAAGATGGTCAAACTGGTATGAGCGTCCATGTTGTGCAAGGTGAACGTGAATTGGTGGATGATTGCCGCTCCCTCGCTCGTTTCTCTTTAAAAGGGATTCCACCTATGGCAGCTGGTGCTGCACATATTCGCGTGACTTATCAAGTTGATGCGGATGGTTTGCTTTCTGTGACAGCGATGGAAAAGAGCACTGGAGTGCAATCAGACATTCAAGTTAAACCATCATACGGCCTAAGTGATGATGAAGTTGCGAACATGCTGCGTGATTCAATGAGTTTTGCTGAAGATGATATGAAAGCGCGAGCGTTGGTAGAGCAGCGTGTTGAAGCAGACCGAGTCATCGAAGGCTTAATCTCAGCCATGCAAGCAGACGGTGATGATCTATTATCAGATCAAGAGCGCAGTGCATTGCTGGCTGCCATTGAGAAATTGATCGAATTACGTAACGGCGATGACGCCGATGCGATTGAACAGGGAATTAAAGACACGGACAAAGCAAGTCAAGATTTCGCATCACGCCGAATGGATAAATCTATTCGCGCCGCATTAGCTGGTCATTCAGTTGACGAGATTTAAGAGATAAATAACATGCCTAAAATTATTGTTTTACCTCATGAAGATTTATGCCCAGAAGGTGCTGAACTGGAAGGAAAAGCCGGTGAATCAGTTCTGGACGTTGCATTAAAAAACGGGATTGAGATTGAGCACGCTTGTGAAAAATCGTGCGCTTGTACAACTTGTCACGTCATTATCCGTGAGGGCTTTGACTCGTTAGAAGAGAGTGATGAGTTAGAAGATGACATGTTAGATAAAGCGTGGGGTTTAGAGCCTGAGTCGCGTCTTGGGTGTCAGGCTCGTATAGCGGATGAAGATTTAGTGGTTGAGATTCCGAAGTATTCTCTTAACCACGCCAAAGAAGACCATTAATTAAGGCGGCATCTACCTTGTTAAATAGTACTTGTTTAAATGGGTACTTGCCGTAATAACACTGGAGTTAACCATCATGAAATGGACCGATTCACTCGATATTGCGATTGAGCTTTGTGAAAAATATCCAGATGTTGATCCTAAAAACGTACGTTTTACCGATCTACACCAGTGGATTCTAGATCTTGAGGATTTTGAAGATGAACCTGAGCGTTCAAATGAAAAAATTCTTGAAGCGATTATCCTATGTTGGATGGATGAGCTTGATTAAGCCTTTATAAATATAGGCAACAATAAAACATAGAAACGGGCCTAATGGTCCGTTTTTTATTGGGTTGACATTTTGCTGAGACAAAATGCTATTATCCAAAGGTTTACAATAAAAATAACTGCTTTCAATCGGTGTTTCACAATTGATGCGTCTCACCATTGGCATTACTCTAAATGGCACAGGTTGTACCCATCGGTTGTCTCTTTTGAGAATATTCAGATGTGGTATTAAGCCATATTTCTAAAGACAAGGAGAAACCATGTCTACACAGATGTCTGTTTTTATCAGCACCGAATCAGCTCAGCCTCAGTGGGGTGAGGGTGCATTACTTTCTTATAATGAGCAAGGTGTCGTTATTCATCTTAAAGACACGGGTGATTTTACGGCGATTCAACGTGCTGCTCGTAAACTTGATGGTCAAGGTCTACATAATGTTGTGCTAACTGGAGAAGGTTGGACACTAGAAAGCATCTGGGCTTTCTATCAAGGATATCGTGAACCGAAAAAACGTAACCAAGTAACTTGGTCAGAATTAGATGCGGCAAGCCAACAGGAGCTTGAAGCACGAATTAAAGCGACCGATTGGGCTCGCGATATTATCAATAAAAGTGCGGAAGAAGTGGCTCCTCGCCAATTAGCGACTATGGCGGGTGAATTTATTAAATCACTTGCTCCTGAACACGTTACTTACAAAATCGTAAAAGATAAAGATCTGCTAACAGATCGTTGGGAAGGGATTTATGCAGTAGGTCGTGGTTCAGAACGTACTTCTGCGATGCTACAACTCGATTACAATCCAACAGGTGATGAAAATGCGCCTGTTTATGCGTGTCTTGTAGGTAAAGGCATTACGTTTGATTCAGGTGGTTATAGCATTAAACCTTCTAATTTTATGACCTCAATGAAATCTGATATGGGTGGCTCGGGCATGGTCACTGGCGCTTTAGCTCTAGCTATTTTGCGTGGTTGCAATAAGCGTGTGAAACTGATTTTATGCTGTGCGGAAAATATGATTTCTGGCCGTGCTCTAAAACTTGGCGACATCATCACTTACAAAAATGGTAAAACGGTTGAAGTGATGAATACCGACGCAGAAGGCCGATTAGTATTAGCCGATGGTTTAATCTACGCTAGTGAGCAAAATCCTGAATTAATTGTCGATTGTGCCACATTAACAGGGGCGGCTAAGAACGCATTAGGTAATGATTTTCATGCATTGCTAAGTTTTGACGAAGTGCTTTCACAAAAAGCATTGGCATGTGCTAAAGAAGAGAGTGAAGGGTTATGGGCTCTACCTCTGTGTGATTTCCACCGAGATATGTTGCCTTCTAACTTTGCTGATATGTCAAATATTGCCTCTGGTGATTACGTACCGGGCGCAAGCACTGCTGCTGCGTTTTTATCTTACTTTGTTGAAGATTATAAAAACGGTTGGTTGCATTTCGATTGTGCAGCCACTTACCGTAAATCAGCATCAGATAAATGGGCTGCAGGTGCCACAGGCGTAGGCGTGAAAACACTCGCGACGCTATTAATGAAGTAACACCTTCATAGTAAAACGATAAATAAAGTCAGCGCAGGTGGCCAAGTGTCACCTGTTTTTATACTAAAACCTTGCTCAAAGGTTACAAAACGATGGTTTTGTGATGATATTCATTACATTGAATGGCCATTGTTCACTATGCTTGATTTGGGAAGCTTATTTCCTATTTGAGCATGAGGAATGTTACCTCGCTGTGGAGAGTGTTGTTCACTATCTCGTTCTTCCTTTATCAGCAGGTATAACAATAAACAAAAGCACAAAAGGACATCTTATGGCTCTAGAAAGAACATTTTCCATCATTAAGCCGGATGCGGTTGAACGTAATCTAATCGGCGAAATCTATAACCGCTTTGAAAAAGCAGGGCTAAAGATTATCGCTGCAAAAATGGTTCACTTGACTGAAGATCAAGCGAGCGGCTTTTATGCAGAACATGAAGGCAAGGCGTTCTTTAATGATCTTAAAGCGTTCATGACGTCTGGGCCAATCATGGTTCAGGTTCTTGAAGGAGAAGACGCAATTACTCGTTATCGCGAATTAATGGGAAAAACCAATCCAGCAGAAGCAGCGTGCGGCACATTACGTAACGATTATGCCTTAAGCATGCGCGAGAACTCTGTACACGGTAGCGACAGCCCTGAATCTGCAGCTCGTGAAATCGAATATTTCTTCCCTGCAGCAGAAATTTGCCCTCGTACACGTTGATATATCACTCGTAGAGTCGAATTTTTGAGCCTCCTTTTTAGGAGGCTTTTTTGATTGTGTGATTTCTACGCTATAGTGTTTGCAAAGCGTTGGATAAGAATTCAACACAGAGGTAAGAGGAATCATAGATTTAGCATTACCTTAGAAAAAACGGGGCTTTGCAATGCTTGTTGTAACTGCGTAAAGGCTGTACAATTCGCGCCCTTAATTATTGTTCCATCTTTGAGAGGCCTTCATGACTACTGAGAAAGTCAATTTACTCGACTTTGATCGCAAAGGTATGCGTACTTTTTTCGCTGAAGAATTGGGTGAGAAAGCGTTTCGTGCTGATCAGGTTATGAAGTGGATTTATCACTTTGGCTGTGATGATTTCGACAATATGACCAACATTAATAAGAAGCTACGGGAAAAACTGCAGCACAAGTGTGAAATCCGAGCTCCTTATGTTTCTGCTGCTCAGCACTCTTCTGACGGTACCATTAAATGGGCAATGCGCGTTGGCGATCAAGACGTTGAAACCGTTTATATCCCAGAAGATGATCGTGCAACCTTGTGTGTGTCTTCGCAGGTAGGTTGTGCTTTGGAATGTAAATTCTGTTCAACGGCACAGCAAGGTTTTAACCGTAACCTCCGTGTTTCTGAAATCATTGGGCAGGTGTGGCGTGCTGCACGTGAGATTGGTTTAGAAAAAGAAACGGGTCGTCGTCCTATCACTAACGTGGTGATGATGGGGATGGGTGAACCACTGCTTAACATGAAGAACTTGATTCCATCTCTAGAAATTATGTTGGATGATCTAGGTTTTGGTTTATCGAAGCGTCGTGTAACCGTATCAACATCGGGTGTGGTTTCTGGCCTAGAACAAATGATTGATAATATCGATGTGGCGTTGGCTATTTCACTACACGCACCAAACGATAAGTTGCGCAGTGATATTATGCCAATTAACGATCGTTGGAACATCGAAACATTTCTGGGTACCGTGCGCCGTTATCTTGCAACGTCAAACGCTAACCGTGGTAAAGTGACCGTTGAATACGTACTACTTGACCATGTTAATGATGGTACAGAACATGCGGAAGAGTTAGCGAAGCTAATGAAAGATACCCCATGTAAGATCAACCTGATTCCGTTTAACCCGTATCCAGGTTCTCCATACAATAAACCGAGTAATTCACGTATTGACCGTTTCCAGAAAACGTTGATGAAATATGAACACACGGTTACGGTACGTAAAACTCGTGGTGATGATATTGATGCGGCATGTGGTCAGTTGGTCGGTGATGTTATTGACCGTACAAAACGAACTAAAGCCAAAGAATTAGCTGAGCAAGCGATTCCATTTAAGGCGATTTAAATGCCAAATTGACAAAATAGGCCAGATTTATCTGGCCTATTTTTTTATTGGCAATATTTACCCAGTTTGGCGGATTAAAACGTATTTCGTATGTATCAAAAATAGTAATGCCTTTGTTTTTATGATTCTTTTTTACACATGTTATGGCTATCTTTTCGCTGCGAAAGGTATTATTTAAGCAGTTAGTTTGTCAAATTAACGAAAAACCTTGACCAGTTTGCGATTTCTTGTCCAATTCATTGTTGTTTAACGTCTAATATCTATTAGAATGATTCACTAATCTCGAAATAGCTTCGAGACAGCGTTATTATTGACAATAGTATAGTTTCACCTTGTTGAAGTCTTCCGACCTAACTACGACTAACTCTAATAAAAAAGATCTAGCAATAGGCTTTTGACTTGAGCACACAAACACGAGATTGACATCGCGGATGAATATAGAACAAGACGACACTACGATTGAACTAAGCACCCTCCAACCAGGGACGTTGCTAAAAAACAAACGTGAAGAATTAGGATTGTCGCAAAAGCAGATCTCAGACCGTTTGCGTTTGCGTTTGTCCATTATTACGAGTATTGAACGTAACGAGTTCGACTCAGAGCAGGTGGCGACGTTCACTCGTGGCTACCTACGCTCCTATGCAAAAGCGGTTGGTATTACCGATAAAGAAATTTTGCACTCTTATCAAGAGCATTGTAAGCCGCCGGTACAAGAACAGCCGATGCAAAGCTTTTCCAAAAAGACCAAACGTGAAAAGCATGATCACCGCATTATGACCATTACTTGGGCCATACTCATTGTATTAATTGGCATGTCCTCTTTATGGTGGTGGCAAAATAGCCATCAAGACACGTTAACGCCTCAAGAAGCTGGATCTGCGACTGAAAGCTCAGCGGCAGAGGAAAAAGAAGATTTTGCAACGGTTAGCGGTTTAACCAAAGATGCACAAGACACGTCGACAGAAGCGCAAGCGCCTGCAGACGAACCAGAAAGTGCAGAACCCTCTCAACCCGCTGAATCAACGGATGAACAAGCAGCAGAGGACACTCAGTCAACGACAGCTGACGATACTGCTGCAGTTGAAGATAAGTCTGAACAAGTACCTGAGGCTCCGGAGCAATCAACGGCAAACCTAGAAACGATGACGATGTCATTCTCTGCGGATTGTTGGATTCAAGTAACGGATGCAACGGGCAAAACGCTGGTAACCGGAATTAAGAAAGAAGGGCAGTCACTGACTCTGCATGGTGAAAAACCATTTAAAGTCGTGCTTGGTGCTCCGGAAGCCGTTCAAATGACATTTGCCAGTGAACCAGTTGACCTTTCTCGGTATACTTCTGGCAAAGTAGCACGATTGACTTTACCTTAGAATATTACTATGCAACACGAGTCTCCTATTAAACGTCGTAAATCCACACGAATCTATGTGGGTGACGTCCCCATTGGCGATGGGGCACCTATCGCCGTGCAGTCTATGACGAATACGAGAACGACTGACGTAGAAGCAACAGTCGCTCAAATCAAAGCGCTAGAAAAAGTTGGCGCAGATATCGTTCGAGTTTCTGTACCAACTATGGACGCTGCTGAAGCGTTTAAATTGATCAAACAACAAGTATCGGTTCCTTTAGTCGCTGACATCCATTTTGATTATCGTATTGCACTACAAGTAGCAGAATACGGGGTGGACTGCTTACGTATAAACCCAGGGAATATTGGTAAAGAAGATCGCATTCGTGCCGTTGTAGATTGTGCACGCGATAAAAATATTCCAATTCGTATTGGCGTGAATGGTGGTTCGCTCGAAAAGGACCTGCAAGTAAAATACGGTGAACCGACACCTGAAGCGTTGCTTGAATCAGCAATGCGTCATGTCGATATTCTTGATCGTCTTAACTTTGATCAATTCAAAGTCAGTGTGAAAGCATCCGATGTTTTCCTTGCTGTTGATGCTTACCGTTTATTGGCCAAACAGATCGATCAACCACTGCATTTAGGGATCACCGAAGCTGGTGGTGCTCGAGCTGGTGCGGTTAAATCTGCTGTTGGTCTTGGTATGCTATTGAATGAGGGCATTGGCGATACTTTACGTGTATCATTAGCGGCCAATCCGGTGGAAGAGATCAAAGTAGGCTTTGATATTCTGAAATCGTTGCGTATTCGCTCTCGTGGCATCAACTTCATTGCGTGTCCATCTTGTTCTCGTCAAGAGTTTGATGTGATAGGTACAGTCAATGCGTTAGAGCAGCGCTTAGAAGACGTATTAACACCAATGGATGTGTCTGTGATCGGTTGTGTTGTTAATGGTCCTGGTGAAGCAGAAGCCGCTCATTTAGGTCTAGCTGGCAGTAACCGTAAAAGTGCTCTCTATGAAGATGGTGTGCGACAAAAAGTCCGTTTTGACAATGATGACTTAGTGGACCAACTAGAAGCAAAAATTCGCGCAAAAGCAGCGGTGCTCGACGAAAAAAATCGTATCGACGTAAAGCAAATAGACAAAGATTAATCTCAACGAATTACGGTAAGAATTGTGGCTAAAACTATTCAAGCAATCCGAGGTATGAATGACTGCCTCCCAACTCAGTCTCCACTTTGGCAAAAAGTGGAAGGCATTGTAAAAAATGTAATCAGCGCTTATGGCTATAGCGAAGTGCGTATGCCAATCGTTGAGATGACTCATCTATTTAAACGTGCGATTGGTGAAGTTACTGACGTTGTTGAAAAAGAGATGTACACCTTTGACGACAACGGCGACAGTTTGACTCTACGTCCTGAAGGTACTGCTGGTTGTGTTCGTTCTGGCATCGAAAATGGTTTGCTGTATAACCAAGAACAACGTCTTTGGTATATGGGACCAATGTTCCGTCATGAACGTCCACAAAAAGGTCGTTACCGTCAATTCCATCAGTGTGGTGTCGAAGTCTTTGGTATTGATGGTCCAGATGTTGATGCTGAATTGATCATGATGACCGCACGTCTGTGGCGTGAACTGGGAATCTCAGACCATTTACGTCTTGAGTTAAATTCAATTGGTTCTTTAGACGCTCGTACTGAATACCGTACTGCTTTGATTGCTTTCTTAGAACAACACGAAGAAGTATTGGACGAAGACGCTAAACGTCGTATGTACACCAACCCTTTGCGTGTTCTCGATACTAAAAACCCAGCGATCCAAGCCATTCTTGGTGATGCACCAAAACTGTCTGATTACTTAGATGAAGAATCAAAACAACATTTTGCTGGTTTGTGTGAACTTCTTGATGCGGCTGGTATCGAATACACCGTAAATGAACGTTTAGTACGTGGATTAGATTATTACAATCGCACTGTTTTTGAATGGATCACTGAAAGCCTAGGTGCTCAAGGCACTGTTTGTGGTGGTGGCCGTTATGATGGTTTGGTTGAGCAACTTGGTGGTAAAGCAACCCCTGCAGTTGGTTTCGCGATGGGTCTAGAGCGTTTAGTTCTAATGATGGAAACTGTTGGTAACCTAGATTTACGCCGTGCTGTTGATGTTTATATGGTGACAGCGGGTGAGGGGACTTTAGTTGCTGGTCTGCAGTTGGCGGAACAGTTACGCGAACAAGTACCCGGTTTACGCATTATGACCCACTGCGGTGGCGGTAACTTTAAGAAACAATTTAAACGTGCCGATAAAGTGGGTGCAGCTGTTGCGCTCGTTCTTGGTGAAAACGAAGTAGCGGATAGCACTGTTGTAGTTAAAGATCTGGCTGGTGGTGAGCAAACTACGATTGCTCAGGCTGAGGTTGCAAGCCAACTGGCTCATCTCGTCTAAACGCTGATTTTTGAGAACTCTTATTTAAAAGGACAGGAAGTGGAACTCTACGATACTGAAGAACAGACCGTTGACGCGATCAAAGATTGGTGGAAAGAGAACGGTAAAGCTGTAGTGATCGGCGCTATTATCGGTCTAGGTGGCCTATTTGGCTGGCGTTACTACCAAGATTCTATGGTTGCTGAACAAGAAGCGGCATCGGCGAATTACACCAAAATTGTTCAAGCTTTAGCGACAAATGGCGCTAAATCAGATCAAGAAATTCAGCAGTATATTGACGCTAACAAAGATACTCAATACGCAGTGTTAGCTGCTGTACAGTTATCAAAAGCGCAGGTTACTGCGGGTAAACTTGATGAAGCATTGAAACAGCTGCAATGGGCACAAGCTCATACTGATGATTCTGCATTAACTCCAGTGATTACACTGCGTATTGCTCGTATTCAAGCAGAGCAAGGTAAGCAGGATGAGGCCATAAAGTCTCTCGATAGCATTAAAGCTGAGTCATGGAAAGGTCGTGTTGAAGAGCTACGTGGCGATATCTTATTAGCAAAAGGTGACAAAGAGGGTGCTTACTCAGCATACACTCAAGCTCAACAGGCTAACGATGCAAGCCAAACGCTCAAAATGAAACTGGACGATCTAGCCAAATAAGGGCCAAGTTGATGAAGAAGATGTTCAACAAGGTGCTTTTATCAGCATCAGTACTCGGCTTGCTTGCGGGTTGTGCAGGTGAGGAAGATAACGTCATTATGGCTCCCGTTCCTCAGGTGAAAAATCAACTTTCTTCTGAGACTCAGTGGAGTGCATCGATTGGTTCTGGTGTTGGCGATTACTTTTCACAGCTAACACCAAACTACAATTACGATAAAGTATTTGTAGCTGATCGTGACGGTTTGGTAAAAGCTCTCGATCCTAAAACTGGGGATACGCTCTGGGAAACCGATCTAGAAGGTGATACGAGTGCGCGTCTTTCCGGTGGTATTGCTGCTGCCTATGGTCAGATTTATATCGGCAGTGAAAATGGTCGCGTCATCGCGCTTGATGAAAAAACTGGTAAACAAGTGTGGTCACAGCCTGTTGATGGTGAAGTACTAGCCACACCTGCAACGGATAGTAATTTAGTCTTGGTCAATACCAGTCGTGGTACCTTGATCGCTCTAGATCAGAAAACAGGTAAGCAAGAGTGGGTGATCAATACTGAAGTGCCAACATTAACTTTACGTGGCGATAGCCAACCTGTTGCGTTTTCTGGTGGTGTGTTCTGGGGAACACCTTCTGGTCGCCTTGCGGCAGCCGTGGTTGAGCGTGGTCAACTAATTTGGCAGCACCCGATCGGTAAACCTAAAGGTGCAACGGAAATTGATCGTTTGGTAGATGTCGATTCTTCACCGTTGCTGGTTGGTTCAACGTTGTACACAGTCGGTTACAATGGCCAACTTGTGGCGATGGACTTACGTTCCGGTAACCCAATTTGGAAACGCAACTATTCGTCGTCTGAAAATATTGCAACCGATGGTAGCTCTATTTTTCTTGTGACGGATAACGATCACTTAGTTGCTGTTGATGCTCGAAGTGGCACTGAACTTTGGAAAAACAACAAGTTAGAAAATCGTCTAGTTACAGCACCTGTGATGATTAACGGCTATGTCGTTGTTGGTGATTCTCAAGGTTATTTGTACTGGATCGATCGTGAGACCGGTAAGTTTGTTGCTGAACAGAATATCGATAGTAGCGGCTTAGCTATTTCACCGATTACTGTTGATAATGGCTATGTTGTTGTGACTCGTGATGGTTCTGTAAAGAAACTGACGATCAAACAATAAATCGTGATATAATTCACAAATGGCTCCTGACTGGTGACGGTTAGGAGCCGTTTTATTACTGTCAAAATAACATGTGATTTTAGGTAAAAATTACCTCGAAAGAGAATATTTACCTATAACTACATAAGAACGAAGATTTGTAGAGGTTATTATGGTACCTGTTGTTGCTCTTGTTGGGCGTCCTAACGTTGGTAAATCAACGCTATTTAATCGACTGACTCGCACACGGGATGCATTAGTCGCAGACTTTCCTGGTTTGACTCGAGATCGTAAATACGGTCGCGCTCAAGTCGGTGAGCATGAATTTATCGTCATCGATACAGGTGGTATCGATGGTACGGAAGAAGGTGTAGAACACAAAATGGCGGAACAATCGCTTGCTGCGATTGAAGAAGCGGATGTCGTTCTGTTCCTAGTTGATGGTCGTGCTGGATTAACAGTTTCAGATGAAGCAATAGCTAACCATCTACGTAAATCAGAAAAACCTTCTTTCTTGGTAGTAAACAAAGTCGATGGTGTTGATGCAGACGCTGCTAGTGCAGAATTCTGGCAGCTTGGTATGGATCGTATCTACCAAATTGCTGCGGCACATGGTCGTGGTGTGAGCGCTTTGATTGAGCGTGCACTGAATCCATTTATTGAAGAAATGGAAGCTGAGAAAAAAGCGCTTGAAGATCTTACAGGTATTGTTGATTCTGAAGAAGAAAAGCTCGAATACACTGAAGAAGAAGCGGAAGCTGAGTTTGCTCGTTTGCAAAATCAACCGATCAAACTGGCGATCATCGGTCGTCCTAATGTTGGCAAATCAACACTGACTAACCGCATTTTAGGTGAAGAGCGTGTGGTTGTTTACGATATGCCAGGAACAACACGAGATTCTATCTACATTCCAATGGAACGTGATGGTCGTGAATATGTTTTGATTGATACGGCTGGTGTTCGTCGTCGTAAACGTATTAATGAAACTGTAGAAAAATTCTCTGTTGTTAAAACATTGAAAGCGATTGAAGATGCCAACGTAGTGCTATTGGTTATCGACGCTCGTGAAAATATTTCTGACCAAGACTTGAGCTTACTTGGCTTTGCATTGAACGCTGGTCGTTCAATTGTGATTGCAGTAAACAAATGGGATGGTTTGGATACTGATGTAAAAGAACACGTGAAAAAAGAACTCGATCGCCGTTTAGGCTTTGTTGATTTTGCACGTATTCACTTTATTTCTGCGTTACATGGTACTGGTGTTGGGCACTTATATGAATCTGTTCAAGAAGCGTATAAATCAGCAACCACACGCGTTGGAACCTCTGTTCTAACTCGTATTATGAAAATGGCAACAGAAGATCATCAGCCACCATTAGTTCGTGGTCGTCGTGTGAAACTAAAATATGCGCACGCTGGTGGTTATAACCCACCAATTATCGTTATCCACGGTAACTTAGTGAATGAACTGCCTGATTCATACAAACGTTACTTGATGAACTACTACCGTCGTTCATTAGAAATCATGGGTACACCAATTCGTGTGCAATTCCAAAGCAGCGAAAACCCATTTGAGAATAAAGGCGGTAAGTTAACTTTGTCTCAAGAGCGTAAACGTAAACGTTTAATGTCAGCAATGAAATCACGTAAAAAGTAATTTTACCGATAGAATCATTGAAAAAGCCCAAGTTTTCTTGGGCTTTTTGTTATTCTGGAGCTCTTAATTCTTTCGGTTCGCTCAATGGCGATCACATTAGGGCTTTTTAATGGATAACACTGCACTCATCTTCCACTCTACTGAGGTGATATTTCCTCGTTCCTCTGCTCCTATCGATTGTGAGATTATTTGTGTTAAAACACATGATAATACAATCGATATCGTTACCGATAAGACCTCTTTTCATCCCGTGAGTCATATTTGGCCTGATCATCCAGCCGATAAAGGTTATGTTGAGTGTAATGGTCAAACCGCCGTTGTTATTGATTGTTTAACCGGCGCGATAGAGTTAGCAACGGGCACACTTTACGTGGCTCAAGACATTCCGGTAAAGCGTGATACTGAAGGTTGGGTATTTGTTGTTGTCCATCGTATTGAAGATGGTCTGATTGATTTACAACCTAGGCAAAAACTACGGCTAGTGGTTGATGAAACCTATCAATGGCAATTGAGTCTTGCCCACAGTGCCGAGCATCTTACTAGTCTTGCATTGAATAAAGTGCTGACTGAACAAGGGTATTGGCGCAAAGACGCAGATCGAAAAGATAGCCTTAACCATTACGACTTTCACAGCTATGCTCAAGAATCGAGTTCAATTGAGCCATTATGCGCTAGAGTGGGATATCGACTAGGTAAAACATTACGTAAAAGAGGGTTTAACTCGGTAGATTTTCTTTCTCAACTCACATTGATCGAACAAAGTGTGAATCATCAGCTCGAATCTTGGGTAGAATTAAATCATGATATTAAGCTGATTTGTAGTGGAACCCATTTAACCGATTCTCGCTATTGGGAGTGTGATTTAGGGAGTGATGGTGTGGCTACGATCCCATGTGGTGGAACACACGCTCGATCATTGTCTGACTATTCATCAATCCGCGTAAACATTGAGCATTCTGGTGACCAGAATATCGAAATACACACTGTTGTAACTGAATGATCAGAATAAATGATCCTTTTATTAAATTCTAAAAACTAGTGTTTATCATTAAACAAATAGAATATATATCTACTATAAATTGAAAAACAGAACATGTAACTTATGCTTTCGGGATGTGGTTATATAAAAGTTCTTTTTAGGGCAGATCGCTGATCAAGATAGATAAAGCGTTAGATCCATAAAAGATCTTGCCAAAGATCTCAAATCCTGGGTTGAAAATTAATCTATTTTTGCATAAAAATGTGACATAGATCTTTTAATGGTAATAGATCTGCTGGTGTAGATCGAATGCAACGGAGCAATAAGTGATGAGTATGAATAAATGCCCTATATGCCATAAAGAATTGACATGGGAAGGTCCACATTACCTGTGTGGTGAGTGTGCACGGCATTTTAAGAAAGTCGCATTCTGTCCTACATGTGATAATGAACTAGAAAAACTGCAAGCGTGTGGGTCGGTAAGTTACTTTTGTCCAACGTGCAATGAGTTGAAATCTAAATCGACAGTACGAATTGAAATGCAAATCATACCAAACACGCCATAAGGTTTTCCTTGTGGCGTGCTTTATTATATTACCAGTTAGTCAACGGTTGATGTTAGTTCACCATCCGCTAAGCGGGTGACTATCTGGTCACCACTTTTTACGTCTGAGGCGTGGCGAATGACTTTACCTTTGTTGGTCTGGGTAATTGAGTAGCCGCGAGAAAGTGTAGATAGGGGGCTTACCGTATCCAATTTTTCTGCGAGTAACCCAAATTGGTAACGGCTTTTCATCATTTTACGTTGCATCGCTTCATTGAGCTTTTGTTGAGCGATCTGTAAAGCGTGTTTTTGTTCACCAATGCGTTTAACAGGCGATTGTAGCTGTAAATGATATTCTTGGCTGGAAATATGGCGACGAGTATCGTTTAAATGATGAGTAATCGCTTGTTTAAGACGATTTTCTCTTTCATCAAGTATCTGTTGTTGACGCTGGAGTCGGTACATTGGATGCTGTTTATCCAGCCGGTACTGCAATTGATTAATGTACGATTTTTGCTGCGCAACATAATAGCGCCATGCGCTGGTCAATTTATGCTGATAGTTAGCAAATGCTTGTTTTTTGTGGCTGTTATCGCGACTTACTAATTCCGCAGCCGCTGAAGGTGTCGGCGCTCGAACATCGGCAACAAAATCGGCAATCGTCACATCGACCTCATGGCCTACTGCACTAATAATTGGAATCTGACTGGCGGCAATAGTGCGAGCCACGATTTCATTATTAAAACACCAAAGATCTTCTAACGAACCGCCTCCACGGCCAACGATCAATACATCACACTCGTTACGAGTATTCGCACGGCCAATTGCTTGCGCAATTTGTATTGCGGCTTCTTCGCCTTGTACCATTGTTGGATAAATCACAATAGGTAAACTGGGATCGCGACGTTTAAGAACGTTGAGAATATCGTGCAGAGCAGCGCCCGTTTTAGAGGTAATAATTCCGACGCGTTGAGGGTTTTCCGGTAAAGGTTTCTTTAAGGTTTGTGCGAATAACCCTTCTCCTGCCAGTTTAAGTTTTAACTGTTCAAACTCTTGCTGCAGGCGTCCATCACCTTCAGGTTGCATGCTTTCAATGATGATTTGGTAATCACCACGAGGTTCATACAGTGACATGCGCGCTTTTACTAATACCTGTTGGCCGTTTTGTGGACGAAAACGCACGTGGCGATTATTGCCTTTAAACATGGCGGCGCGTACTTGAGCACGAGAATCTTTGAGCGTGAGGTACCAGTGGCCTGAAACAGGGGCTGAAAAGTTGGATATTTCACCCACCAACCAGACAATTCCCATTTCATTTTCAAGGAGTAAGCGAACTTCTGCATTGAGGCGAGAAACAGTGTAGATATTCTGATTCGATAGTGAAGGCAAGACTAATATTCCGAGACGTGAGTATGGAAGTTAGCGGCAATATAATACATATCAAGGGGGGGATTGCAAATAAAAATTAAAAAAATGTGTGGTAAAGCTCATCTTCTGGGCGTATAATCCCTTCGCAATATCAAATATGAATCCCTTTATTATGCGAAACGATGAAGCGGATTTTTTTACTTTTAACGCCTAATGTTGTGAGATATTGCAAATGCTACGAATCGCAAAAGAAGCTTTGACTTTTGACGACGTTTTACTCGTCCCAGCACACTCTACTGTCCTACCTAACACAGCCGATCTTCGCACTCGCCTGACTAAAAACATTTCGCTGAACATTCCTATGATCTCAGCATCTATGGACACAGTGACAGAGGCTCGCCTTGCCATTGCTCTTGCGCAAGAAGGTGGCATTGGTTTCATCCATAAAAACATGTCTATTGAGCAGCAAGCTGAAGAAGTTCACCGTGTGAAAATCTTTGAAGCTGGTGTGGTTGCTAAGCCTGTAACTGTTCGCCCAGAAGCAACAATCAGCGATGTGAAAGCATTGACTGAAAAGCATGGTTTTGCTGGTTTCCCTGTTGTGACTGAAAACAACGAATTAGTGGGTATCATCACTGGCCGTGACGTTCGCTTCGTTACTGACTTAACTAAACAAGTTTCTGTTGTGATGACGCCTAAAGATCGTCTAGCAACTGTACCTGAAGGTGCTTCTCGCGAAGAAGTTCAAGAACGCATGCACCGTGCTCGCGTAGAGAAAGTACTTGTTGTGAACGAAGAATTCCAACTGAAAGGCATGATCACTGCGAAAGATTTCCATAAAGCTGAACGTAAACCGAACGCATGTAAAGATGAACATGGTCGTCTACGTGTTGGTGCAGCTGTTGGTGCTGGTGCTGGTAATGAAGAACGCGTTGCTGCACTTGTTGAAGCTGGTGTTGACGTACTACTTATCGACTCTTCACACGGTCACTCTGAAGGCGTTCTACAACGTATTCGTGAAACTCGTGCTGCATTCCCAGATTTGGACATCATTGGCGGTAACGTAGCAACTGCAGAAGGTGCTCGTGCACTGATCGATGCAGGTGTTAGCGCAGTTAAAGTGGGGATCGGCCCTGGTTCTATCTGTACTACTCGTATCGTAACAGGTGTAGGTGTTCCTCAGGTAACTGCTGTTGCTGATGCGGCTGCCGTTGCTGATGAGTATGGTATTCCAGTCATTGCTGATGGTGGTATTCGCTTCTCTGGCGATATTTCTAAAGCGATTGCTGCAGGCGCTTCTGTTGTTATGGTTGGTTCAATGCTTGCTGGTACTGAAGAAGCACCTGGCGAAGTTATCTTGTTCCAAGGCCGTTCTTACAAAGCATACCGTGGTATGGGTTCTCTTGGTGCAATGTCTAAAGGTTCTTCAGATCGTTACTTCCAAACTGATAACGCTGCTGACAAACTTGTTCCAGAAGGTATCGAAGGTCGTACTCCTTATAAAGGTCGCCTAAAAGAAATTGTACACCAACAAATGGGTGGTTTACGTTCTTGTATGGGTCTGACTGGTTCTGCTGATATCGAAGCACTGCGTACTAAAGCTCAATTCGTTCGTATCTCAGGTGCTGGTATCAAAGAGTCTCACGTTCACGACGTACAAATCTCAAAAGAAGCGCCTAACTACCGCGCTTAATTGCGAATGACTCGCGCCCAGTAAAAGAGCGACGGTAAACGTTTGCTTTTTTACTTGAAGACTCTGAAGGAGGCGTTATACTCGCCTCCGTTTCTAAACTTAGCTGGTAAGACTGCTCAATATGACTAAGAACATTCATGACCAACGTATTCTAATTCTAGACTTTGGCTCACAATACACTCAACTTGTTGCACGTCGCGTACGTGAAATTGGTGTTTACTGTGAACTATGGAGCTGGGATGTAGAAGAAGCGGACATCCGCGAATTTAATCCTGATGGTATTATTCTTTCTGGTGGTCCGGAAAGTGTTACCGAAGAAAACTCACCACGTGCTCCTCAATATGTATTTGATTCAGGTGTGCCAGTGTTGGGTGTTTGCTACGGAATGCAAACAATGGCTGAGCAGCTGGGCGGTAAAGTAGCCGGTTCTAAAGAACGTGAATTCGGTTATGCTCAAGTAAAAGTGACTGCTGAGTCTGCACTGTTTGCTGGTCTACAAGATGCATTAGCCGAAGATGGCAGCCCTCTTCTTGATGTTTGGATGAGCCACGGCGATAAAGTGGTTGAGATCCCTTCAGACTTCGTAACTATCGGTACTACTGATACTTGCCCATACGCAGCGATGGCAAACGAAGATAAAAAATACTACGGCGTACAGTTCCACCCAGAAGTGACTCACTCAAAGCAAGGCATGAAAATGCTAGAAAACTTTGTAATGGGCGCATGTGGTTGTGATCGTCTATGGACTTCAGCTTCTATCATTGAAGATGCCGTTGCTCGCATTAAAGAGCAAGTGGGCGACGATGAAGTCATTCTAGGTCTTTCTGGTGGTGTTGATTCATCAGTTGTGGCAATGCTTGTTCACCAAGCAATTGGCGATAAATTGACTTGTGTATTCGTAGATAACGGCTTGCTTCGTTTGAACGAAGGTCAACAAGTTATGGACATGTTTGGTGATAAGTTCGGTCTGAACATCATCAAAGTCGATGCTGAAGCTCGCTTCCTTGATGCACTAGCTGGCATCGATGAACCAGAAGCAAAACGTAAAACCATCGGTCGAGTTTTCGTTGAAGTATTCGATGAAGAGTCAAGCAAACTTAAGAATGCTAAATGGCTTGCTCAAGGTACTATCTACCCTGACGTTATCGAATCTGCAGCATCTAAAACGGGTAAAGCGCACGTCATCAAGTCTCACCATAATGTTGGCGGTCTGCCAGACGATATGGAAATGGGCTTGGTTGAACCTCTACGTGAGTTGTTCAAAGATGAAGTACGTAAGATAGGTCTAGAACTGGGTCTTCCATACGACATGCTTTACCGTCACCCATTCCCTGGGCCTGGTCTAGGTGTGCGTGTTCTTGGTGAAGTGAAGAAAGAATACTGTGACTTGCTACGTCGTGCTGACGCTATCTTTATTGAAGAGCTTCACGCAGCTGATCTTTACAACAAAGTATCGCAAGCATTTACTGTGTTCCTACCAGTACGCTCTGTTGGCGTAATGGGTGATGGTCGTAAATACGATTGGGTTGTATCGCTACGTGCGGTAGAAACTATCGACTTTATGACTGCGCATTGGGCACACCTACCATACGACTTCCTAGGTAAGGTTTCTAACCGTATCATTAACGAAGTTGATGGCATTTCACGTGTTGTTTACGATATTTCTGGTAAGCCACCAGCAACTATCGAGTGGGAATAATCCTCCTCAGCACTTGATGAATAGATATAAACCTCAGACGAAAGTCTGGGGTTTTTTTATTTCTGTATATCCAAATGACCTCAAAATGTAGGATTACAGAGTGTAAGCAACAAGCCTATTTCTACGCTCAATTTATGTATCGAGTCATGGCATGAATATGGTGAAAATTTGCGTTTAAAAACAGAATGAAACGTCACTAAACCTAGAAATATCAAATACACATTCATAACATCAATATTTGTATCTAACATTTCATTTTTGCTAGCTATCTTTTATCCAAAGCTTCATTACAATCCGCGCTTTATTATTATTTTTATTACTTCAGGATATTCAGAATGTCGACAAAATTAGCGAACCCAGCTCCGTTAGGATTAATGGGTTTTGGTATGACTACAGTCTTACTTAACTTACACAACGCAGGGTTTTTTGCATTAGATTCAATGATCCTTGCTATGGGTATCTTCTACGGTGGTTTGGGACAAGTTATTGTTGGCATTATGTGTTACAAACGTGGTGATACATTTGGTACGACGGCGTTTACTTCTTACGGCCTATTTTGGTTAACCTTGGTTGGTTTGATTGCATTGCCAAAAATGGGTTTTCCTGCTAGCCCTGCATCATTCATGGGTTGGTACTTAGCGCTTTGGTGCTTATTTACTGGCTTTATGTTCATTGGCTCTTTATGTTACCCAGTGGCGAAGCAAGTGGTATTTGGTTCATTGACTATTCTATTTGCACTGCTTACAGCTCACGCGTTTACTGGTAACGAAACTATCGGCCACATCGCTGGTTTTGAAGGTATCTTCTGTGGTTTAAGTGCAATCTACTTTGCAATGGCAAGTGTTCTAAATAATGAATACGGTCGTGAAGTATTGCCTGTGGGCGCTAAGAAAAATGCTCAAGTAAACGTAGCTGCAGCACATTAATAGCGATATTACTCTGATGAAACCAAAGCCAGCATGATTGCTGGCTTTTTTGTTGGTATGACCTGTTCTGATCTGTTGGGTAAGTGTAAAAAACTAGGTGTTAATTTAAACAAAACGCGGTAGTGTTAAGGCGATCACCTTTGAAGTGTTCAGCAAGGAGCTGACATCAGCCGTTGATGGTTATTTTCTCTGCTCTTTAGTCACAATATTAAGTTTAACGAGAAGCTTAATATTGTTAGACATAGTTCCAGTTAATCGGCATTTTTAGTTGCTGGTTGACAGGGAATGGAAGAGTGGAATCTAGGCACTTCTTTATTTATTAAACAACAAACACACTTGTTGTGCAGGGATGCGAATACCGATAAAAACTGCCGTTGAGTAGGGGTATTCATTTGGTCTCCTCTGCCTAAACAAGCGACAGGAATGTATCATGTTAAGGACTATCACTAATCTTTTCCCTCTATGGGCCGTACTTTGCTCACTTTGCGCTTTCTGGCAACCGAGCTGGTTTACAGGATTCAAATCAGACATTGTCCCACTATTAACCGTCATTATGCTGGCAATGGGATTAACCCTGCAGCCAAAAGATTTTCTTAACGTTGTGAAAAATAAAAAAGCAATTGGGGTGGGGCTTGTTCTGCAATTTAGCATCATGCCTCTCGCGGCTCTTTTAGTTAGTACACTATTACAGTTTAATCCGATGCTAACGGTTGGCATGGTGTTGGTTGGTAGTGTTGCTGGTGGCACTTCATCGAATGTGATGTGTTACTTATCGAAAGGGGACGTTGCGCTTTCTATTACCATGACGGCTATTTCAACCTTAATAGGGGTGGTGGTTACCCCGCTTCTCGTCGAAGCATTAGCAGGTAAGAGTGTTGATGTACCAGTGATAGGAATGCTGATTAGCCTAGTGAAAATTGTATTAGTTCCAGTTGCTATTGGGATTTTAGTCAATCGGTTAGCTCACTCTTTTACTGCTAAATTAGAGCCTGTTCTGCCATTAATTTCTATGCTTGCTATCGTTTCCATCATTGCGATTGTAGTGGCGTTAAATTCACATCAGTTAACTCAAATTGGTCCAATTGTCGCCGTTGCGGTTATATTGCATAACAGTATCGGCTTAACATTAGGTTATTGGATTTGCCGTTTAGTTGGTTTTGAAGAACGTACATGCCGCACTGTCGCTTTTGAAGTTGGCCTGCAAAATTCAGGTCTGGCGACTGCGTTAGCGATGAAATTCTTTACTCCGGCATCTGCAGTAGCAGGAACACTATTCTCTGTATGGCACAACCTATCAGGTTCTATTTTGGCTGGTTATTGGGCGAAGAAACCTTTAGAAGGTAGTGATGAAAACTCGAAAGCAGAAGCTCAAGCTTAATTGAGCTTCTTTCGGCAACATTCGATTTTCTTTCTCATCTAGATTTGAAATAAAAAAAGGTTAGCGAACGCTAACCTTTTTATGTATTTAAGAGATGGAAACCTTAGGACTCTGCTGAGAGTGCTTGATTAGGTGCCCATTGATCTGATGTTTCATACTCGTTAGTTTGCGCGGTTTTTCGTTGGTATCTTTCTTCCCAATAGGTCGCATTTTTAATCCCCAATGCTTTGGGATCAAAAAGGTATTCATCAACGCCTTCTGCTTGCTGACGTTCATAATCTTTCAGCACTAACATGGTCGGTTTTGCCAAGAAGAAGATCGTTAAAATACCAACGATATTTAGCCAAGCCATTAAGCCCACACCGATATCACCCATTGCCCAAGCTAGGTTAGCGGTTTTTACTGTGCCATAAAATGCGGCAGCTAAAAGTACCACTTTCAACAAAAAGCCTAGAGCTTCTGTTTTGAACGTACGACGAATGTAGGCGATATTTGTTTCTGCAATGTAGTAGTATGCCAAAATAGTAGTAAAGGCGAAAAAGAACAGTGCAAATGCGACGAAGATTTTACCCACGCCAGGCAGGGCAGTTTCAATCGCTAGTTGGGTAAATACCGGACCATTGGGTGAAATATTCGCTGCCACATTTTGTACTAGGAAGGTTCCTTCTGGGCCACTCACATTGTAAGCGCCTGTGATAAGAATCATAAATGCTGTCGCAGAACAAACTAACAATGTATCGATGTAGATAGAGAAAGATTGTACTAAGCCTTGTTGTGCTGGGTGCTCGACGTTAGCTGCTGCTGCCGCGTGAGGGCCTGTACCTTGGCCTGCTTCGTTAGAGTAAACCCCACGTTTTACCCCCCAACCGATAGCTGCACCTAAGCCAGCCATTGGGCTAAAGGCATCGCTGATAATCAAACCAAACACATGTGGTACTTGGCCGATATTTAGAAGAATGATAACAAAAGCGGTAATGATGTAGGCTAATGCCATAAATGGCACAACGACTTGAGTGAAGCTCGCAATGCGCTTTACACCACCAAAAATGATAAAGCCAAGTAGAATAGAAATCAGTGTGCCAGTTAGGATCTTAGCAAAACTGAATGTACCAATAGCGGTTTCAATCATGCCACCTGAACCGAACGCAGATTCTACGGCATTGCCGATGCTGTTGGACTGGACTCCAGGAAGTAACACACCACAAGCAAAGATGGTTGCGATAGCGAAAATCCATGCATACCACTTTTGTCCCATCGCTTTTTCGATGTAATAGGCTGGACCACCGCGAAACTCGCCATTATCTTCTTCTTTATAGATTTGCGCTAAGGTTGATTCAGCATAAGAGGTTGCCGCGCCGAAGAAAGCAACAACCCACATCCAAAATACTGCGCCAGGACCACCAAAACCAATGGCTGCCGCAACGCCTGCGATATTACCTGTTCCGACCCTACCTGATAAAGAAACAGCGAGTGCCTGGAAGGAAGAGATACCTTTAGTTGAACTTTTACCAGAGAAGAGTAAGCGCCACATTTCGAAGAAGTGACGAACTTGAACAAAGCGCGTCAAAATCGAGTAAAACAACCCTGCGCCCAAGCACAAATAAATAAGCGCTGGGCTCCAAATAATACCATTTAAAAAATCCACAAATGACTGCATGTAGAATTATCCCTGTTTGTTGTGTTTTATACTTAAATTACGGTTATAGGCAGATCAATCCTGCTACATGAACCCATTTAAGCGATTTGATTATTTTGATTATTATGTTTTTCGTGCCACATACTAGAGTATTTAAAGTATTAATGGGAATGGTTTTTATCTATATATTGTGCTTTTGAGTTAATTTGAAGCGATATATTGTATTACCAGTATTAAGCTAGCTAAACTATTTATCTGTGACTTTATGTTTGGGGTTTATATCTAGAAAATAAAATTTGATTGGAATGATATGCTGATTTCTGCCATTTTTTATCGGTTGAAAGCTGTCGTTTGACGCTATTTAGTCGCTTATGAGACAGGTTAATGCTTTGTTAGTAAATTATTCTTGTCCGAACGATATTGCGAACTTTTTTTAGAATAAATGGAAGTGATCGTTTTCTTGAACGACGACTCTATTTTCAAATCAGTGACTAAGAACAAATACATTGTTGCTGAAACAGAAGCTTTAGGTTAGTTAAGTATAAAAATGCAGTAAGACTCATAAATGTGTATGTTTTTCGCTGATCGATAGGAAGTAGATGAGATCCCGTTAACAGCTTGAGTGAAAATTATATCTATAGAGTATAAAAAATTACCCCCACACAGGATAAGTTTTATTTATCTATTATGCTCAAAGTGAAGTGATGTATCACATGCACAATACTCATAACGTAAAGAGCGACCTACTGTGTTAAGGGGAGTCGGGATGTTTTTTAGAAAGAATCAACAAGCAAAGACGTTAGCAGAATCTGCCCAAGTGTCGATCTCGAAAACGATAAGCAGCAAGGATATTACTGAAGCGAGTATGGCTCCGTTTAACTTAGCTGGTGGAACCGCTCTCGTTATTGCCTTTATTTCTCCACACTGCGACTTCAATTCAGTCAATAGCAAGCTGAAACAAGCAACACCTTTTGCCGAACACGTTATTGGCATTATGACCGCGGGTGAGCTGGGGGGGGGTACTAAGTTGTATCACGACACCCCAAATACTTGGGATGGGATTGTTGTTCACGCTTTTAGTAAACGCCTTTTGAAAAAACTCTCCATTCATTCCATTCCACTCTTCAACAATGAAACGCCCAGTGGTAGCAATCTATATACTCAGTCTGAAAATCGTATTGCTAAGATAGCCAGCGAGATTAATAAAATTAGAGTGCCTTTTTCGGTCGATAGCCACGATACAATTGCATTTACTTACTTTGACGGTTTGACTGCAAGTGAGGATTTCTTTACCCAAGCACTCTATAAAACACGTAAATTCCCCTGTTATTTCATTGGGGGAAGTGCGGGTGGTAAGTTGGATTTCCAAAGTGCCAAAATAGCCTTCGATGGACAAGTACAAGCCAATCGAGTGCTCGTCTGCTTTAGCAAAATAGCGCCTGAATATCGTTACGGAATATTTAAAAGCCACAACTTTGAGAACACTTCGCGTGGATTTGATGTGGTTGATTTCAACCCATTCACACGAACGTTGCATTCTGTTCTTGATGACAGTATGGATTTGATGTCACCGGTTGATTGGTTAGCTCGTCATTTTAAATGCGGGCCTGAACAGGTGGGTGACAAATTAGGTAAGTACTCTTTTGGTATTGATATTAATGGTGAGCTATTCATTCGCTCCGTCGCGGCGATTAATCCCGATGGCAGTATTAGCTTCTTTGGGGATTTTGCTTTTGGTGAGCGGCTATTTTTAGTTAAAGCCAAAGATTTCAGCCAAACGACGACGTCAGATTACAAGCGATTTATGGATGGCAAACCAGGTCAGCCTGTTGCTATGGTGGCCAATGACTGTATTTTAAGGCGTTTAAATAATGCTGACAGTCTTGGCAAAGTTGATACATTTTCCGGGGTCTGCCTCTCTGGTTTTTCAACGTTTGGGGAGTTTCTAGGTCTGCACCAAAACCAGACTGTGACCTCTATTGCGTTCTTTAAAGTCGGAGAAAACGATAATTTTCGCGATGAATATGCGGATAACTTCCCATTCTATTTGGCTTCATTTGCAAGCTATTACCTGCATTCAAGATTAGTGAGTACGAAGAAGATTAATACATTGCAAGCCAGTGTTATTAGTCATATGAGTCAGATTCATCCAATGCTACAAGCGGCAACTGCGCAGTTAGAAGGTAGTGCTTCTCAAGCTTCCAGTGCGGCAGCTCAACAGAAAGAGCTTGGCGGTCAATTCCAAGCCTTTATGACTCAGATTGCTCAGCAGCAGTCTCAGCGGCAGAACTTAATGCAAGGTATGGATAAGCTGAAAGACAGTGCTGATCGCATTGTGAACATCATTCAGTCGATCAGTGGTATTGCGGAGCAAACGAACTTATTAGCTCTGAACGCAGCCATAGAAGCCGCTCGAGCTGGTGAAGCTGGACGAGGGTTTGCTGTGGTGGCTGATGAGGTTCGTGCTTTATCAAAACGTACTCAAACGAGTGTGCAGGAAACAGGCGAAACGATTGAAGAAGTGACGGATTCTATCTCAGACATTAATAAAGGCATTGATAGCATTAATACTGTACTGAGCAAAGTTGAAACCGATTCTGAAAAGTTCAGCTCTGAGTTAACCATTATGTCGCAAAGTTCGGAACAAACAGCGGCAACGGCTGAGCAAGATATACAACGTGCTCATGAAACTCACGAACGTATTAATGTGATTGAAGAAGAAATTACTCTAATTGATAAATTATCAACAATCGCTAATAGCCATAACGGTTAAAATCTCATCATGTTGTGATGGGGTAAGTGTTTTTTAATTAAACAATTAAAAATTAAAAAATAGCTATAGACCATAAGGAAATTTGAGTTTCAGCATACTTCTTAGTGGGTAAAAAGCGTTTAATAGAAAAACGTATTTACCTGCTAAAGTAGTGGTGAACCATGATAGTAAAAAAAGTATCCGAAGACTTAAAAACACATGAAGTACGTGAACTATGGTTGGAGTATTGGCAGCATTACAGCAAAGGCCACGATGTATATTGTTCTGAAGCGCACTGTTTAGAACCCGCTTCAGATGGTGTGCTGGTTCAATGTGTGTCAGGGCCTGATAAAGGTAAGATATTTGTGATACCGCTATGTGAAGCGCACTGCAAGAATCTCACCGGTACGTTAGAAATAGGGGATCAAACTGAAGCGATCCCCTGCGATCTTACGTTGTGAGTGTTTGAATTGTATACCACGAGAGACGAATGATGGCTTAACGTCTTTTTTGGTAGATACGCTCTGGACGACCAACCTTACCATGTAGGATTTGCGCTTCTAGGAAACCACTAGTTACGCAGTATTCTAGATAGCGACGGGCGGTCGTTTTACTGATACCGATAGCTTTACCGAGAGATTCTGCGGTATAGGCTTGATCATGTTGTAAATAAATTTCTTTTAGTTTTTCTAAAGTTAACTCATCAATACCTTTGGGCAAGGCTTCGAGATGTTGAGTTTTGGCTTGGAAATTAAACAGTTCATCGACATGGCGTTGATTGACGTTATCACTTGCTCTAAGAGAGCTAATGTATTTCAAATAACGCTCTAAAGAGTCTTCCATTCGATCATAAGCTATCGGCTTAAGTAAATAGTCAAACACACCACAGCGCACCGCTTCGCGCACGGTATCCATATCTGAGGCTGCGGTAATAAATATCACATCCGCAGGATGAGTCACTGATGTCAGTTCTTTTAATAATTCTATCCCTTTACCGTCTGGTAAAAAGTTATCAAGTAAAATCAGCTTAGGCTTAAGAATACGAATCATGTTACGAGCTTCGGCGACAGTTGTAGCAACACCGACGGGTCTAAATCGATTCATACGCTGTAAGTAAAAGTTATGTACTTCGGCGATATTTGGTTCATCTTCGACGATAAGTACATCAATGTGTTCCATCATGTTCAGCTCTTATTGGGTATAAAAATTGAAAATATTGTTCCTTGAGGCTCAGCTTCATCTATTAATATGGTACCTTCCGCTTGGGTCACATATTGATGGACTAAGTACAGTCCGATGCCGTGACCTGGCTGATTTTTACTGGATACACCTTTAGAGAAAAGCGTGTCAGAGATTTCGTGAGGAATACCAGTGCCATTGTCTGCCACTTCCATCACTAGCTCTTCTCCTGAATCGGTTAACAGTAAAGTAATCACCTTATTACTTTGCGGGTTTTTCAGTGTCGCTTCAAATGCATTATCCAATAAGTTACCTAAAATAGCCGCTAACTCATCTGGGGTCATACATGTAGGTTCCTGCTCTAATTGGCAGGTTGGATCAAATTCTAGAGTCAACCCTAACTCTTTAGCTCGGGTATATTTCCCTAGTAACAGTCCTGCAACTACCTTGGATTGAAAGGTTTGGGCGATAAAGTCGACCAATTGTTGCTGTTGCTGTGTTTCTTTACGAATGGTGTTAATCGCTTGATCATAAGCACCAATTTGTATTAATCCTCCAATCACCGAAAGTCGGTTTGCAAACTCATGGCTCATGACTCTTAAGCTTTCATTGTGCTGGCGGATTTGTGATATCTGTGATGTTAGTGTATTGAAATCATTGCGCTTTCTAAAGCTAACCACCCAGCCTATATGGGAGTCGCCGTCTTCAATATTAACTCGATTCGCGACTAACGTTTCACCATTACAGGTGATCAACTCATCTTGCATGAGCTCTTCTGCTTTAGACTCATACTCACCGAAGGCATTAGCACCAAGGAAAAACTCACAAGGTGTGACATATTCTTGAATAGAACGGCCAATTAAAAACTGCGGTGGATGCGGAATACCTAGCGTATCTAATGCCTTGGTATTGACCGAAAGAATTTCACCTTGCCGGCTCACTGCAATGGTTCCTTCGTACACACTTTGCAATATAGAGTTTTGTAAATGCAAATTCATGGCAATTTCTTCTGGCTCCATATCAAACATTTGTTGCTTAATATGGCGGGTAAATAGCCATGCGCCGAGCGAAGAAAAAATCATGAGTACAATCAGCGCGAATATTACCGGGTAGGAATAGAACATTAGCCAATAACTTACGCTATCGAGTAAATACCCGACAGACACCACGCCAATGATTTTTCCGTCCGGCGATTTTATTCCTGCCTTACCACGAATGGAAATGCCGAGGCTTCCTTTCTTCATGGTGGTGTAACTTGTGCCATATTTGAGGGCTTTAATATTATCGCCCCCGATCATTGGCATCCCAATTTTGTCTTTTTCAGGGTGAACGAGTCGAATTCCCTTCTTATTACCAATAACAATAAAATCAGCATCAGTGATTTTCTGAAGTCTGTCTACATATTTCTGAATTTTATGGATATTTTTCTCTTCAAGTAATGCGACAAAGTTCGGGTCACTAGCAATTTCTTTCGCTTGGATCAGGGCTTTGGTTGTAACCTGATGTTCAAGGCTGCTACTTAACGATTGGTGAAAGAATCCAGCCACCAAAAATAGCTGAGTAGCGACAACAGCAAGAAGTAATAAAAATACCCTTTGCTGAAAAGAAAGGTTACGACAGATAGTTTTATGCAAAAAAGACGAAAGATTGTATGCCATAAGGGGAGTATACGGTGGTTAGAAAATATAAAAATTGATTGGGGTCTAAAACCCCAATCAAATTTACAAAATACTCAAAAAGCTATTGAATTTATTAGCCTAATACGTATTTGATCATCACGCCAGCGGCAACAGCAGAACCGATAACACCAGCGACGTTTGGACCCATCGCATGCATTAATAAGAAGTTTTGACTGTTAGCTTCTAAACCAATTTTATTGGATACGCGAGCGGCCATAGGAACAGCAGAAACCCCAGCAGAACCAATCAATGGGTTAATTGGATCTTTACTGACGCGGTTAAGCAGTTTGGCCATTAAAACACCGGCTGCAGTGCCAACGCAGAAAGCAATAATGCCCAAGCACAAAATACCGATGGTTTGTGGTTGCAAGAACTTATCTGCCATCAATTTAGAACCAACAGAAAGGCCCAAGAAGATGGTCACGATATTGATTAACGCATTTTGCGCTGTATCAGAAAGACGTTCTACTACACCACATTCACGCATCAAGTTACCGAAACAGAACATACCAAGTAGAGGTGTTGCTGAAGGCAGTAACATGGCGATCAGTACCAATAACATTAATGGGAAAATGATCTTTTCCAATTTGTTTACTTGGCGTAACTGGCTCATTTTGATTTGACGCTCAGCATCCGTGGTTAGTGCACGCATGATTGGCGGTTGAATCATAGGCACCAAAGCCATGTACGAGTATGCCGCTACTGCAATGGCACCAAGTAGTTCTGGTGATAGTAAGCTAGAAACATAAATCGCGGTTGGGCCATCTGCACCACCAATGATACCGATAGCAGCCGCTTGAGCGACGCTAAAGTTCATCACCCCTAAAGAGCTTAAACTTAATGCACCTAAGATAGTGGTAAAGATACCAAATTGCGCAGCAGCACCGAGCAGTAACGTTTTAGGGTTAGCCAATAGCGGACCAAAGTCTGTCATTGCACCCACCCCCATAAAGATTACTAATGGGCCTGCGCCTGATGCGATGATCACGCTATAGAATTGGTGCAACATACCATCAGTGTATGAGTACTGTTCAGCGAGAAGATGCAAGTTCGCCAACTGTGTTGGTGTTGCTGAATGAATCGCTTCTTTCAATACAGCCACGCTGCTTGTTGCACCCACATTTAATACGTGAGCAAATGCGGCTAACACATCTGGTTTGGCTGCATATAGTGCGTTTTCAACGGCTGACATGGCAAGGCCTGCATCTGGCAAGTTTGACAAGATGCCGCCAAAACCGATTGGAACGAGAAGCAATGGTTCGAATTGTTTCACGATAGCAAGATAGAGCAATACGAGCCCAATCACTATCATGATGGCTTGACCCCAATTAAGGTGGAAAAAGCCAAAGTCATTCACCATTGCGATGATATTATCCATCATAGTGGTAACTACCTCACCTTAAATTACGCTAAAACCAGCAGAGAATCTCCAACTTGAACAGAATCGCCTTCGCTTACGTCAACACTGCTTACAGTTCCTGCGTGAGGTGCGCGGATTTCGGTTTCCATTTTCATCGCTTCAAGAATTAACAATACATCACCTTCAGCCACTTGTTCGCCAGGTTTTGCTTTAATTTTCCAGATGTTACCAGCAAGAGGTGCATTCATTGTTTCACCTGCACCTACTGGGGCTGCTGGAGCGGGGGCCGCAACTGGTGCTGCCGCTGGAGCCGCTGAAACTTGGCTGATATCACCACCTTCAGTCACTTTCACCACATAGCTTTGGTTGTTAACAGTAATGGTGTAAACGCCGTTATCAGCAGGAGCTTTAGAGTTCGCCACGGTTTTTTCTTCCTTAGTTTTAGCTTGCGGTACAGGTTCGAATGCATCTGGGTTGTTGCGGTTTGCGAGGAATTTCCACGCCACCTGATCAAATAGAGCGACCATCAATACGTCATCAATTACGTTGTCGCTAAGTTGGATGCCTTTTTCTTTGGCTTGTTGAATAACGCTTTGTTGTAGCTCAACTATCTCAGGTGCCAGTTTATCTGCTGGGCGACAAGTGATCGCTTCGCCGCCGTCAAGAACACGTTCTTGAAGAGCGGTATTCACTGGTGCAGGAGTACGGCCGTATTCACCTTTTAAAATCCCCGCCGTTTCTTTGGTGATGGTTTTGTAACGCTCACCCATTAAGACGTTGATAACAGATTGTGTACCGACAATTTGCGAGGTTGGAGTGACCAATGGGATATAACCAAGATCTTCACGCACGCGAGGGATTTCTTCGAGTACTTGATCCAATTTATCCAAGGCATTTTGTTGTTTTAGCTGGCCTTCCATGTTGGTTAACATGCCGCCCGGTACTTGAGCAATCAAAATACGTGAGTCAGAGCCTTTCATCATGCCTTCGAATTCATGATATTTTTTGCGCGCTTCACGGAAGTAAGCCGCAATTTTTTCTAGCTTGTGCAGATCTAAGCCAGTGTCGTAGCCTGAACCTTGCAGAGTCGCAACCAAAGATTCAGTTGCTGGGTGACCATAAGTACCACTCATGCTTGAAATAGCGGTATCAACACGGTCGACACCTGCTTCGATGGCTTTAAGCAGAGTCATATCTGCCATGCCAGTTGTTGAGTGACAGTGAAGGTGTAATTCAACATCAACTTGTTTTTTCAGGGTAGAGACTAATTCTGCAGCTTTGTAAGGCGTTAAAATGCCTGACATGTCTTTAATTGCAATAGAATCAACACCTTCTTCAGCTAACTCTTGTGCTACGTTTACCCATGTTTGTAAATCGTGAGCAGGGCTGGTGGTGTAGCTCAAAGTACCTTGTGCATGCGCGCCTTGTTTTTTCACCGCACGAATGGCTTGTTGCATGTTACGAGGGTCATTCATCGCATCGAAGACGCGGAACACATCCATGCCGTTTTTCACTGCACGTTCAACAAATGTATCAACTACGTCATCAGCATAATGACGGTAACCCAAAAGGTTTTGACCACGTAGTAACATTTGTAGTGGCGTTTTTGGCATTGCTTTCTTTAATGCACGTAGGCGTTCCCATGGATCTTCGCCAAGGAAGCGAATACAACTATCGAAGGTTGCACCGCCCCAGCACTCTAGAGACCAGTAACCGATATCATCGAGTTGTTCCGCAATAGGAAGCATGTCTTCAAGACGAAGACGAGTTGCAAAAAGAGATTGGTGGGCATCGCGTAATACGACGTCAGTAATACCAACACGCTTGGTTGCCTGAGTCATCTCAAAATTCTCCTTTGTTGTATTTTTTAATTAGCTTGTCTTTGAGCTCTGTGGTGATGTACCGCGGCAGTTAATACTGCGATCAATTGATCATCTTGTGCGGGATTAGATACAGGAGCAGACTGAGTTTTTGTTTTCGATTTTGGCGCAGCTGGTGGCGGCGCATAACGCGCAACACACTTAGACATTACCGTGATCGCAAAGACTAAAAAGATTAGGAAGATAAAGACAAAACCCATCCCGAGGGTGAGTAGGTTAACGCCTTCCATAAGTAACGATGTTTCTTGCATATCAAGTTTTCCGACAGAGAGAAAAGGCGCGCAAAGCGCGCCAGTGGAGCAAGGGGGTGATTACATCAACATGCCAAATACCACGCTCGCGATAACCAATACGATACCGCCACCAAGACGGGAGGAAATTTGAGCGTAAGATAGAAGGCTCATACGGTTAGAAGCAGCCAGTACTTCCAAGTCACCAGAACCACCGCGGTTAGCCATACATAGGCCAGCAGTGATTGAGGATTCAACAGGGTAGAAGCCCATAGCCCAGCCACCTAGAGAAGCACCAAGGATAGCGCCAACAACGATTAGGCCAGCTAGAATGACGTTAGTGAAAGAGATAGCACTAATAACAGCACCTAGATCAGTATAAGCAATACCAACCCCCACCATTAATACCCAGAGAAGTTGTTTAGAGAAGAAAGCTGATAAGCGTTTTGCACCCTCTTTGATTTCGTCTGAGCATAAGCCAAGCGCGTTTATAATAGCGACGATAATAACCATATAAGCGAATGTATGAATTTTTACGTCACCAAAACCTGGCAAAATATCTTTTGATAAAGAAGAAGAGAACGTATAAATACAAGTGGCTAGCATTAAGCCAATTGCAATTTCACGTGGGGTTACGTTAACGCTTTTTTCTTCTGATTTAACATCAAAGCTTGAATTACGAATTAATTCACCGTTACCTGTTATTGTTGGGTATCTTTGGCCTAACCCATTCAAAACAGCAGCAGCAACAATCGCAATGACGTTTGCAATCGTTAGAATTGCAATAGCGACAGAGTAATATTGTTCTTTTGAACCACCGGTTACAGAGGCATAAATTTCAGACAAAGGAATGGCGCCAGCACCGTTACCACCACCCATGATAGGCAGTACGTACATCATCATCATTTTCGCTGGGCTGATACCAAAAACCCAACCACCTAGTATGCCAAGTAAAGAAGCACCAGCAACAGCAGCAAGGATGGTTGGAATGTAGCCAGCTAAAGAGCGAAGTAACAGTTTACGGTTAACCGCAAGAATAGAACCGGTGATTAAAACGGCAATAAAAAGGTTTAAAAAGCCGGTTTTTTTCATCACATGGCTAACAGTCGTGATTTCATTTTGATGTAGCCAACCCATTTGGACAAACCAAGCGGCGACTAAGAAAATCATAACCGGAGCGCCACCGATATATTTATTAAAAATAGGTAGTCGTTTACCTATTTCGCCAAATATAGCGCCCACAACAAACATAAAGCCAAAACCGCCGACAATATTGCTTGGAAGGGTATCGGTAAAATGTGCAATTGCTATAATAGCGGCTAATACAGCAAAGAGTGGTAGAGGTACGCCGAACACTTTACTGTCTTTTAATGAAAATCCGCTTGAAGCAGATGCATTTGTATTTATATGTAGGGTTTTTTCGTTCATTTTTATTATCCAGCAGGTTAATAACACCTATTCAATGTATGGGATTAATTTCCCGATATTTGTGAAAACTGTCATTGATTAAAGTGGCGTTTAAAGTCTCAATGACTTTTATGGTTTTTAATTAATTTTTGTTTATTTTTCAGTATCTTAAAAATTAAAAACATTAAAATCATAAAGTACTTTTATTCTGAATAATAAAGTGATTCGGCTCGATATTTTTATTGTCCAAACCGAGCACTATTGCTGCCGTAAAGAGATAGGTGAGGCACGTGATGTTGGAGAGTTACACTTTTTCTAGGATATCCATCAAGCAGAGCAAACGAATGCAGGCTGTTAGGCAATTTTTGTCTCTACATGATCTAGGGATTGATGAAGATGTGGAACGATTTGTAGTGGCTTATCAGGAAGATATGACCATTATTGCCTGTGGTGGATTGGCAGGTAATGTTTTGAAGTCAATCGCCATTTCCCCCGAACTGCAAGGCACAGGGTTTGCTTTAACATTAATGAGTGAATTAACGAATTTGGCTTACGAGCTAGGTCGGTTCAATCTGTTCTTATTTACCAAACCCACTAATGTTCCTATGTTCAGCCAATGTGGTTTTTACTTAGTCGAAAAAGTAGAGCCTAATGTGGCGTTAATGGAAAACAGTTCTTCGCGTCTTAAAACCTATTGTCAGGAACTCTCAGCAAAAAGAGTGGAAGGGAATACCATTGGTGGCATTGTGATGAATGCCAATCCATTTACTCTAGGTCATCAATACTTGGTTGAGAAAGCGTGTCAGCAGTGTGATTGGGTTCATCTGTTTGCCGTTAAAGAAGAAGGTAATGAATTCTCCTTTGACGGTCGACTAGCCATGATTCGTGCGGGCACTGAGCATCTTAAAAACCTGACAATTCACACCGGTTCTGATTACATTATTTCGAAAGTAACATTCCCCACTTACTTCATAAAAGATCAACAAGTGATCAATTACGCCCACACGGCGCTTGATCTTAAAATTTTCCGTAACGCGATTGCACCTGCGCTTGGTATTACTCATCGTTTCGTGGGTAGTGAGCCATTGTGTCCTGTGACCCGTCATTACAATCAGGCCATGCGTCAATGGTTGGAAAAAGATCTAGAAGAAAAGGGGGGACCTGCTATCGAAGTGGTGGAAATAGAACGGTGTCAGCAAGGGGCTGAACCTATTTCGGCGTCAAGAGTTCGTGACCTACTGCGTACGGCAGACATTCCTGCAGTGCGAAGTCTTGTGCCACAAACGACGTATTCGTACATCAATCAGCACTACATCGCCCCGACGCAAAATGCAGCGAATTGTGTCTCCGTTTAGTCACTAATGCTTTTGTGAACGTAGTGCTGGTTGTTTTTTTTACAAACTATTCATCAAGGTCGAACCAATGAAAATTTCTCACCCCGCGTTTGCGGGAACACTGGAATCCAGTGATCTTCAGGTCCGTATCGAACCTAATGTGAGTGGCGGTATTGATTTGTCTCTAGACAGTACCGTCGAGCAGCAGTTTGGTAAAGCGATTCGAAATGTTGTATTGGAAACTCTTTCTAACATGAAAGTAGAAGATGCCAAGATCATTATCGAAGATAAGGGTGCGTTAGATTGTGTAATCAAAGCGCGCGTGCAAGCTGCCGTGTTACGTGCTTGTGCTGAACAAGAGATCGATTGGAGCCTCATGTAATGATTAAACTTCGTCGCAGTATGCTGTTTGTTCCTGGCGCTAACGCAGCAATGCTGAGCAACACTTTCATCTATAAGCCAGACTCGCTAATGTTCGACTTGGAAGACTCTGTGTCTCTACGTGAAAAAGACACCGCACGTATGTTGGTTTTCCATGCTCTTCAACACCCAATGTACCAAGACATCGAAACAGTGGTTCGTGTTAACCCTCTTGAATCAGAATTTGGTCTAAAAGACTTGAACGCTGTTGTTCGCGGTGGTGCTGATTGTGTTCGTTTGCCAAAAACAGACGGTCCAAATGACATCATCGAAATGGAAAAAGCCATTGAACAGATTGAGATTGCTTGTGGCCGTGAAGTCGGTAGCACCAAACTATTGGCAGCTATTGAAAGCGCACAAGGTATCAATAACTGTGTGGACATTGCCCACAGCTCAAAACGTTTGATTGGTATTGCACTCGGCGCGGAGGACTATGTTCGCGATTTAAGAACTCAACGCTCGCCTGAAGGGATTGAGTTGTTATTTGCTCGTTGTTCTATTCTCCAAGCCGCTCGCTCTGCTGGCATCATGGCATTTGATACTGTTTATTCAGACGCTAATAACGAAGAAGGCTTCCTAAAAGAAGCTGAACTCATTAAACAGCTGGGCTTTGACGGTAAATCTTTGATTAACCCTCGTCAAATCGACATGGTTCACAACGTTTTTGCACCTAGTCAAAAAGAAGTGGATTACGCAAATGCTGTGATTGAAGCAGCAGAAGAAGCAGCAGCTAATGGTTTAGGTGTGGTTTCTCTTAACGGCAAAATGGTCGATAGCCCAATCATTGAACGCGCACGCTGGACACTTCAACGTGCTGAATCTGGTATCAAACAGTAAGGTAGTGTCATGAGTGTTAGTACTTTAAATAATCCCCTCACTGCTGAAGAGATGGAACGTTATTCTTTAACTCCTTACACTGAAGCTCTGAAGTTGACTCCGCACTTGGCGAATGAGTCAGATAAAAAAAGCCGTAAAATGAAAGCTTCTCTCGCTGAAGCAATTAAAGATCTTGGCTTAAAAGATGGCATGACGATCTCTTTCCACCACGCATTCCGTGGCGGCGACAAAACCATCAATATGGTTATGGATGTGATTGCAGAGTTGGGCCTTAAAAACCTAACGTTAGCATCAAGTTCATTAACTTCCGTTCATGCACCGTTAGTAAAACACATCAAAAATGGTGTGGTGTCTAAAATTTACACCTCTGGTATTCGTGGTGAATTGGCTGACGAAATCTCTCGTGGTCTTTTAGAAGAGCCTGTACACATTCACTCACACGGTGGTCGTGTACACCTGGTTCAATCTGGCGAAATCCACATTGATATGGCCTTTATCGGCGTACCTTGTTGTGATGAGTTTGGTAACGCAAATGGCTTCAAAGGTAAATCTATCTGTGGTTCTCTAGGCTACGCAAAAGTAGACTCAGAGTACGCGGATAAAGTGGTTATGCTGACTGAATCTTTGGTTGAGTATCCTGCGTACCCAGCATCAATTCACCAAGACAACGTAGATGCTGTTGTTCAAGTTGAAGAAGTTGGCGACCCAAGCAAAATTGGTGGCGATGCCACTCGTATGACCAAAAACCCTCGTGAACTTCTTATTGCAAAATACTGTGCAGACGTCATCGAAAACTCTGGTTACTTCAACAATGGTTTCTCTATGCAAACCGGTTCAGGCGGTGCATCACTGGCTGTGACTCGTTTCCTAAAAGAAAAAATGATTCGTCAAGATATTCGCGCATCATTTGCTCTAGGTGGCATCACTGCAACGATGGTTGACCTACATGAAGAAGGTTTGATCGAGAATTTGTTAGACGTTCAGTGTTTTGACTCTGTTGCGGCTGAATCATTGTCTCGTAACCCTCACCACATCGAGATCTCAGCGAACGAATACGCTAACCCATCTTCAAAAGGTGCGGTTGTGGATCGCCTAGACGTGGTTATCTTGAGTGCTCTAGAAATCGATACTCAATTTAACGTAAACGTTATTACTGGTTCTGATGGCGTAATCCGCGGTGCATCAGGTGGCCACAGTGATACTGCAGCTGCCGCTAATCTAGCTGTTATCGTTTGTCCGTTAGTTCGTGGTCGTATTCCAACAGTCGTTGAAAAAGTGACTAACGTTGTGACTCCAGGTTCAACAATCGATGTATTGGTGACTGACCAAGGTATTGCAGTTAACCCTAACCGCCCTGAAGTAAAAGAGCGCTTAATTGCGGCTGGTCTACCAGTAATGGAAGTGGCTGAACTACAACAACGCGCTGAACTGCTAACAGGTAAACCAGAACCTTTAGAGTTTGAAGAACGTACTGTTGCTTTCGTTCACTACCGTGATGGTTCTATCATTGATGTAATCAAGCAGGTAAAAGAGTAATGACATTTTCAACCGATTCTGAGGTGAGCTTAAATGAAATGCTTGACCGTAAAGAGACTCGGGTGAAACAACAACAAGAGTGGCTTAAACGCCACTCTCTTCCCATTGTTTCATTTACTGTCAATATGCCCGGTCCTGTAAAAATGAATCAATCCAGCCGGATTGTGATGAATACCGGGTTAGAAGCGATCAAGTCTATGTGCCAACAGCAAGGTTGGACAATTGTTGGTAGCCAAAAAGTGATTGAAAACACCGGACCAGAAGCTTTCTTCTCTATTCAGGCGCCTTCGGCTTCCCTCCTAAAAAAAGCCATGATGAATATTGAGTCTAATCACCCGTTAGGTCGGTTGATGGATCTCGATGTTATTGATGTTGATGGAAAAATTATCTCTCGCGAAGGGACACAGATGGCAAGACGTCGATGTCTCATATGCAACGAGGATGCTAAAGTGTGCGCTCGTTCACGTCGTCATGATTTAGCCACGCTGTTAGCGAAAATTGAGGAAATGACCCATGACTATGAATGCTACGCTTGAGTTATTGATAGACTTTCCCCAAGAGGTGACCGTGGCTGCTCCTTCACCAAGTAAACGGGCATTCAGCTTACCCAAACTTGTCTCGCATCTGGCATATCACGCGATGATGCTTGAGGTGCACCTCACGCCAAAACCGGGTCTTGTTGATACCGTCAATAACGGCTCTCACGATGATATGACGTTAGCTACGTTCGTTGCGAGCGCAGATGCAATTGTGCCTTACCTTGAACGTTTTGTTGCTTCAGGTTCCCATCATGCCCATACCCCTGTTACCGATTTACTGAGTGTGTTACGCCCAGTGGGTATTGAAGCCGAACGAGCTATGTTTAAAGCTACCAACGGTGTGAATACGCATAAAGGGATGATTTTCAACTTGGGCTTAATTTGCGGCGCTGTGGGTTGGCTAAAAGGTAAAAATTTAAAAGTCGATGAGCTGCATATCAAAGAGGTGATTCGTCAGTCTTGCCAGTTCTTAGTTTACGATGAGCTAAAAGCATGTACTCAGCGTGAAGCGGCAACGGCTGGAGAGAAAATGTATCAGCAATACGGTTTGACTGGTGCTCGTGGTGAAGCTGCATCTGGTCTTAGTACTGTTATGAATCACGCACTGCCAGCGTATCGTGAATGCCTAAGTGAAGGCGTTTCTACTGAGCAAGCGTTGTGGCATACATTGCTGGTTATCATGGCCAATAATGATGACAGTAACTTGGTAAATCGCGGTGGTATCGCGGGTTTACGATTTGTTCAGAATAGAGCAAGCCAATTACTGGAATTAGGCGGGTATCGATACCATAATATAGAGAGTGAACTGATGGCGTTTGATAAGGATTTGATCGCCAAGCACCTAAGTCCTGGTGGCAGTGCTGATCTGCTGGCCTCTTCTTGGTTAGTTCACGAATTAGTACAACTTTTTGATAATGAGTAATTTGGCTATGTTCCCTATTTCAGGGTAAGTGGCACTCTGCTTTCGCCTCCCCCTAATGACAGAGTTGAGTGTCGCTTTTAGCCTTTTGTCACCCCATACATAACTGCATACCTTTGCTTTTTTCTTATCGCTTTTCTTTACCAATTCTCCTCCTACCTCATACCCTTTTTTTGTGCACCATTAGGTTCCTGTTTAGGAAGGGTTGCTGGTGGTCAAAAGGTCTGTTAACTATCGATTTGTTTTTAAATTATTGATTTTAAATGGTTAATTTTGATATCTTGCGTCACGACATCATCTTTTGGTTAGGAAGGTTACCTGTAACCCAAAAGCTATTGAACCTGAAATAGAGTAAGAGGAATGTTGGTAGATATTAAAGATTAGAATGATGACATTAACGTTTAAGACAATGTAGAATAAAGCCGTTTTAAAGGTGTTAATTAGGAAGTTTGCTTCATGCGCAAATCAGATAAGAAGGTCGAGAACCTAATTAGAGAGGTGTTGACCGAAGTTTGTGAAGATACGTTAAAAGGCTACGATGGTTTCCTTTGGGTGACTCATACGGTCAAATTCTCTTCTTTTCCACAAAGCTTAGAAATAGTCTGCGTATTCGAAACGAATCAAGATAGAGCAAACTTTTTAGAGGGGGAAGGCCGCCAGCACGTCTCAACAACTGTCCAAAAGGCGTTTAATAAGGTAGGGGTGCAACTAAAGAACGTAAGTAAACAAATCAGTTACGAAACACAGTAAAAGTGTGCGTGCAGTCATCAATGAAAGTGAATTAGTACAAATTAGTGTTGTGAGTATCTAAGACTTTAATCTACGAGCTTTGATAAAAACTACCTACCTTCTTAGTCAGGACGACTAATTCATGCTTACTTAAATCCAGAGCTATGCCTGATTTCCTTTCACAAACTCACCTTTGTCCAAAGTAAGTTCCGAACTTTATCGTCACAATAGAAACGAACTTCGGCAGTAAGCAAGTTTCAAGCTCTAACGCCCACCGACAGAATTGAGTAAAGTGGTAATCTTGGCAACGAATGTGTCTGTGATTACCACTTTGAAATGGGGGCTGCTCAATTAGAGAGTGAGTCTGTGGTTTATTTGCGAAGGAGTACGCGAAAGCAGCAGTTCGCCATGACGCACTGACCACAATACCTCAGCTTGTTCGCGAATCACTTCTACATCATCAGCTCCATCTAAGATAATAAAGTTGGCAGGTTTGCCTACCTCGATACCATATTGTTCACTGATATGAAGCACTTTTGCGCCGTTGTCGGTGATAAAATCGAGTCCATGATTGAAATCTTGATACCCCATCATATGACAAGCATGTAACGCGAAGTCGAGCTCGCGTAATAATTTGCCGTTACCAAGGCTATACCAAGGATCTTGAATGGAATCTTGGGCTAACGCGACATTCATGCCTGCCTCAGTCAGTTCTTTAATGCGAGTAATGCCACGGCGTTTAGGTAGCGTATCAAATCGACCCTGCAGATGAATGTTGGAGGTTGGGCAAGAAACAAAGTTGATGTTAGACATCTTCAACAAGCGAAATAGTTTCGAGCAATAGGCGTTATTGTATGAATGCATGGCGGTTGTATGGCTTGCGGTGACGCGGTTCCCCATACCAGATTCTAATGCTGCAGTCGCAAGCACTTCTAAAAAACGCGAAGCTTCATCGTCAATTTCGTCGCAGTGTACATCCACCAATTTGTTGTTTTGACGGGCGAAATCCATCACCCAGCGCATCGATTCCACGCCATATTCACGGGTGAACTCAAAATGAGGGATACCACCGATAACATCGGCACCTATCTCCACCGCAAGTTTCATTAGCTCTTTACCGTTAGGGTAAGAGAGAATGCCTTCTTGAGGAAATGCGACGATTTGTAAATCCATCCACGGTGCCAGTTTTTTCTTCAACGGCACAATCGCTTTTAACGCAATTAACTTAGGATCGGTAACGTCAATATGAGTGCGGACATGCTGTACACCATTATCGGCTAATAGGCGGGCGGCTTTCATTACGCGGTGTTGCACATCTTCTGTGGTCAGCATGGGTTTGCGTTCAGCCCAACAAGCGATACCTTCAAAGAGCGTGCCGCTTTCATTCCAGCGCGGCTCTCCGACCGTCATGACGGCATCGAGGTGAATATGAGGTTCCACAAACGGTGCACACAGCAGCTTTCCTTGTGCGTCTATATCCGCATGTTCGTGAATGGTTTGGGATTGAGCAGTGATCTGCGAAAAATAGCCATCTTCACAGATAATAGTAAACAGCTCTGGTTGATGACGCAGGCGAGCATTAATGATTTTCATAACAACCTCTCAGTATCCATACATGGGCAGTCATACCCAAGCTTTTGTCGTCTGCTTGGGCATACTCATACTATGACACGAAATCAACAATGACCCAATGTTTTCAGTTGGTTGGTATGAAGCGAGAGCATGCCATTACGGCTCACCTATAGTGCTGATTCAGTGATTGCGATTAACTGCTGAACTAACCGCAGTTGATCGTTATTATTCATCTCTGGTTGCACTTCTACCCACCAACGCCAGTGCCCATTTTGTGGATTAAGTGGTTTGCAATACCTATCTCTTTCAAGTTTATCCCCCACTTGGCGCAATACATCTTGAACCCATTGGATAGGAAAATAGCTTTGCTCAACCCATAAAATGATGGCTCGGTGCTCACGAATGGTTTGACAGCTAAGTGAGAGACCTTGTTGTAAAGGAAAATGATTGTCTGCATGAGGCGCTACATTTTGCAGCCATTGTTGTAAGCGTTGTTCAGTCATATTTCCCCAAATCATAGGTTGTGGTGTCATCATCTTTATTCACCTTGTCTCGAAGAGCTGGCCCCCACCAAATGACCAATTGAGTCGGAGAAGACATATCTCGATCACAATGGTTGGAAAGACATTGATGACTAGTGATTTTCGCAGTACAGCCAGCTAATAACGTGATAACAGCAATGCACAATATCCTGAATTTCATCGTTCTTCCTTAGTGTTGAACATCCAATAACGAGGTGCGAGTGGTTTTCTTATTATCGGGTGGAATCACTGCCGTCATCACTTCTGCAGATTGTCCCGGTGCCATCAGAGTCGAAGGTCTCACTGCGACTGCTAACGTATCGCGATGGGTACACGTGGCTTCATCAAACCGCACTGAGTGGGTGGTGTGATTGGTGACGGTGCCGACCAATAGGGCGAATTTCTTGCCACCGTACCATTGACGATTGGTGCGGTCGAACGTTACGCCATCCGTACGCTCACAATAATGCTCTAAGGTATACGGAATGCTTTTTTCTAAGGTAAACCCATCGGGTAGATAGAGATTATTTAATTGAGTCAGCGCTTTTGCGACCTGTGTGCGTGTGATACCCAATTTTTTAGCTCGGTCTTTATCGAGAGCCTTTTGTTCTTCATCGTTATTGCGCTCAGGTTCAAATTGATGAGGGTTAAGTTCATTACCGACCAGGCGCGGGGTGATAATAAATAAGCGTTCTCGTTTGGATTGATCATTGTCTTTGTAGCTAAAGAGTTTGCCTAATCCTGGAATATCGCCCAAGAGCGGCACTTTGCTGTTGGATTGTGAATTGCTCTCGACTTTAAATCCACCAACAACCAATGAGCGTTGGCTTTGCATGATCGCTTGGGTGCTGATGGTGCCACGGTTGACTGTCGGGGTAGTGCTGTTGTCGTTGTATTCAATTTTGCCATCTTCAATATCAAGCGAGAGCTGAATCAGTTTAGCGCTGGGGGATTCAATCATGCGCGGCACGACTTCAAGGCTGGTTCCTGCCGTTACCGGAGAAACGTTCGCCACCCTTTCGCCAATGGAACTGATGTAGGCGGTATCATTAAAATCGATCACCGCGGGTTGGTTTTCAATGGTCAAAATCGATGGGTTGGCGATGAGTGAGGCTTCGCCCTCGCTTTCAAGTGCGCGAATTTGTGCAAAAAAGTGACCAAAGTCTTGAATCATAACGGTTGCAGCCGAACCGGTAGAGAGAAATGGGCTCACTCCACTGGCATTAAATTCAGCTTCTGTGCTACCCGCACCAACTTGCCAATCAATACCGAGTTGATCTAAGCGGTTTTTGTCAATATCCAGAATGATCGCATCAATTTCGATGACGTTACGTGGCCTGTCGAGCTTATTAATTAAGGATTGATACATATCGTGTTTATCAATGTCATCACGAATTAACACGGCGTTATTGCGCGTATCTGCGCTGATTTTCGAATCTGCTGATTTTTGGTTATTAAGCTCTTGATTCACCATGGTTTGGCTCATGCTGTTATTCATCATCTTGTTTTGCATGCGTTGCTGAGCGAGTGATTGCAGATTACCGAGCGCTTGGAGGCTACTACCTAACGTCATATTGTTCGTGTTCATTCCTAACGGGGCTTCTTTCTTACTTTCTAGTAAGTCGCGCAACATACTAGCAATGCCAGGAATGGTGATTTTTTTATCGCGAAACTTGATGTTGCGATCGCCGACCAAGGCGTATTTGAGCGGAAAGACCATCACTTCCATTTTTTCTGCTTTGGTCTTTTTCTTCTTGCTGAATTTTTTAACCAGTTCTACATAGTGGGTTGGACCAGATACCATCACGATACCTTCATCCGGTAATTCCCCCCAGCCAAAGCGTTTGTCGAGCAGGCCGACTTGAGTTAACGCATTTTTTAGATCTGATACCGCATCGTCAGAGACTTCGATGGTCGTTGATGTTTGATCTTTTAGTGGGCTGACATATAAAGTGCCGTTATACACAAACCATAAGAATTGATATTCGAGAGCTAAACGATTGAGATAATCGGTGGCTGAATTAGCACGTAATTTACCATTCAGCTCGCCACGGACATTGCCCATATTAAGCTTTACACCAAATGTTTTTGAAAACTGGTGTAGGGCATCTAATAAAGAGGTGTGGTTAGCTTCAAACGCATAGGCTGTTTTTTGCCATTTTTTGGGTGTCGCTCCATGCGCTGCGCTGCTGATGCAGAGGATCAGTAGGGTCAGTAAAATAGGGAGCCAATGCATATTTTTTTTCATAGTGTACTCGTCAAATCTTTATCCATATGGCTACCTGCATAGAGGAGCCCATCACGGTGATCAATCCTTGCTGTAAAGGCGACTAAGAAGATGAAAATTGCCGCATTTGTTGCGAGAGGCTTAACGGCACCACTTGGGGTGAAGGTCGTGAGTGCGGCTTAGGTACTTGGTGATTGAGCATCGAAGCCCAACATTGTTGTTGGTTGATCAGGGCTTCAATCTGGGTCACTAACGGAGCTAAAGCGGCTGTAGCACTATCGGTGAGTTGGCACCAATCGATAATACAGTACTGATGCTGCTCGTTAATCGCTGGCACGCCATTAAATTGATCAATACCGACTTCACTCAGTTGGAGAAAAAGTGTTGGATCTGGTATCTGTTGCACGGTCGCAGGAAGTGCGAGACGCAATTCAATGACTTGGCCCTTTTTGATTAAACTGAGACACTGACTATCGATCTCAAATTCGAGTTGGATTTGGGAGCTCTCTAGCCAGTGTTGCAGCGTGGTGGTGATTTGTGAAACCGACAACATCATTAGCGAATTTCATTAATGATGGCTTTTGCCAAATTATGCTTAACTTGCAGTTCTTGGTTTACTGCCCAACTTGCGGTGGCGTTTTGGCGCATCGCAGCATTAAAAGCATAGATATCACCAAGGGAAGCATTGCCTAAATTTGTGACTAGTTTATCCATGTTTTTCTGGGTACGTTCAAACTGCATATCCAGACGATGACGAGTACTTTCTATCGATGACATAATTCACTCCTTAATTAATCGACATGGCGCTATGTTCAATGAGCTGCCACATGATTTACGTGGCGATATTTGGCATTCGGTTCCCTGTAAAAGCGGGTTAATTTCTTTTAGTGAGTGACGGGGGCGCGGAACCACTCTGAGATAAATGGGCGAACGTTCTTTACTTGATCGATAAAGCCAATCAGGGTGTTGTTGAAATGCGTCTGATCAGTCTTCTCGATAGGTAATAGATGGCAAAGACACAATTGCTGTTGCTCATCGATAGCAAGCCAACATCCCTGCATTGCACTGACTTCAAAATTGAGGAGTAACATCTTTTTCATCGTGTTGGCACTGACCTCCATTGGCAATGTCATTAGGGTGCAGTGAAAAATGATGTTGTCACTAAAGTCGGGAACCTCGATGACCGCACTTTGCTGAGAAAGGTGGTTATAGATGGCACACACGCCATTTTTAAGAGAAAGATCAGTATTAATTGATTGAGAGAACTGTTTAAGAAATTGGTTAGTTTTGCTTTGAGTTGGTGTCATGGAAATATCCTCGTTATTTGTCCTTGTCTGTGCGTGACAAACTCAGTAATACGTTGTGGTTAAGTAACGGATTTTTATAGGTAATACAGGGTGTTTAGATCCGATAGTTATTGTTTACTGGGTGGTTAATTGATAAGGATGGTTCCCAAAAAACTCAGGCTTTCGTTAGGAAGTAATGGGTTATGGAAGGAACATCTTCTGCTTACTTATGACTTAACTAAGCAGAAGATGAAAAAAGAAGAAAAAGACAACCATTCACTCATACTGTTGCGGGTTCAAGGTAATGTTTGAGTGTTTGGCGGGCTCTTGATAACCGTGAGCGAATTGTACCGATAGGAATACCAATTTGGTCTGCGGTGGCTTGATAACTAAAGTCTTCATCAACAATGAGTTTTAAAATCGATTGTGTTTCATCTGGGAGATGAGTAATGGCTTCCATTGTTCTGTTTAGTAAACGCTCATTTTCAATTAATGTGGCCGGATTTTCATCCCAATCGTGTTGTAACTCTTGAGTCAGGGTATCGGTCATCTCATCCATCAAAACGGTGCGACCGTAGTGCTGTTTAAAATAATTTCTGGTTAAGTTTACGGCGATACCAAATAGCCAAGTTTCAGGTTTAGAGCTCCCAGTGAATTTATCTTTACAGCGCATGGCTTCGAGATAAGTTAGCTGTAGTATTTCTTCAGCATCTTCATTGTGCCAAATCTTTTTTTGAATAAAACGTCTTAGTTTTTCATTCTGACTTTTATAGAGTTCTTCTATGTCAATTTTATTTGAAGTTATTGTTTGGAACGAGATTGCGTTATTCATTTATACCCTCATTAAGTCCATTTCTAGTTATAAATAACCTATTAATGCTTAATGAGTGAGAGAAGAAAATTAATTGTTCCACCACGTTTTTTAATAAGAATTGCCTTGTAAATAAATGTAAAGGTTCTTAAATTTGTGTAATTTTCTTAATAATCATGGTCTTAAATTAAAATATGCATAATGTTTTGTAA